>JAESSQ010000020.1 GCA_016764035.1 Gammaproteobacteria bacterium | reverse complement strand
TTTCACGTAAACGTAAACTATTGGAAAAACAGAAAAAAGGCAAGAAACGCATGAAGCAATTCGGCAAGGTAGAGATACCCCAGGAAGCGTTTCTGGCTGTGCTAAAAGTAGATAATTAGTAAATAACATCTAGACTTTAATGCTAACTATAATAATGTGTTGTAACTTATGATAATTTTTGACTTTTCTTTTTACCTGTTTGTTGCCGTCGTTTTTACCGGAACCGTTTGGTTGATAGATAAATGGTTTCTTGCGCCCAGGCGTAACCAGATAATTCAATCATCAACACAAATGCATCAGGGTGTTGAGGTAAGTCGCAAAGGTGACGAGCCCGTCATTGTCGAATATTCAAAATCATTCTTTCCTGTGTTACTTATCGTTTTTTTACTACGTGGTTTTGTTGTTGAGCCTTTCAGAATCCCATCGGGCTCTATGTTGCCATCGTTATATATCGGTGATTTCATTCTGGTTAACAAGTTTTCTTATGGAATTAAAGTGCCAGTCATTAATAAAACGTTAATCGAATTTTCGTCGCCTGAGCGAGGTGATGTTGTGGTTTTTCGTTATCCACGAAACCCTAACTTAGACTACATAAAACGTGTTATCGGTTTGCCTGGCGACCATATCGCCTATTACAATAAAGTCTTGTACGTTAATGGCGCGCCGATTGAGCGAGATTTTGTTGGTTCATATAAAGGTCCGGGGCAAACTTCCGCTAACGAATACAGTGAAAAATTATCGGGAGCTGAGCATGCCATGCTATTGTTGCCAGCAAGACCTGATAATCTTCAGGGAGAATATATCGTACCGGAAGATATGTTTTTTGTGATGGGTGATAACCGCGATAACAGTAACGATAGTCGTGTTTGGGGTCCGGTGCCTAAACAAAACTTATTAGGTAAAGCATTCATGATCTGGATGCATTTTAGTGATGAGTGGCATCTTGACCGTATTGGTAATGTCATTAAGTAATATTTAACACGTGACTCTGTACACGAGGTAATCAAGCATGAAACAAACGGCGTCTCATTTGGTAAAGCGACAAAAAGGTTTAACGTTAATTAGCTGGATGGTAGTAATCGTCTTTTTATTGTTTCAGGGCGTTATTGCGATGAATATTATTCCCGTTTATCTAGCCGACTCTAGTGTTAAAAAAATCATGGAGCTTTTACCTAACGACTCTAAGGCAAAAGAGGCGACAACAAAAAATTTAAAAGCACTGGTAGCCAAACGCTTAAGAATAAATAGCATATATTCAATTAAATCTGAAAACATAATGATTAAAAAAGGAAAGAACGAAAAAATCGTCACCATCGAGTATGAGCCGCGCGGCAAGCTTATCGGTAACCTTGAATATATTGTTAGTTTTAAACACGAAGCTAGAGTAAAAAATCGCTAGAATTTATCGTATCGTTTGTCCATGAAAAATGTTGAGTAGTTTGTATGGCGCAGTCAATTGCCATTGATGCTTTATTAAAAAAGCTAGAATATTCTTTTGTAGATATCGCATTGCTCGATGAGGCTCTTACGCATCGAAGTTACGCGTCTATCAACAATGAACGTCTGGAGTTTTTAGGTGATAGCATATTAAATTTTGTTATTGCACATGAACTTTTTAAGCTCTACCCCAATGTACAGGAAGGTGACTTAAGTCGTCTACGTGCTAATTTGGTTGATAAAGATTCTTTGGCCGAAATAGCAAATAAATTAAATCTTGGGGATGTCATTAAACTGGGTTCGGGTGAACTTAAAAGTGGTGGCTTTCGTCGACCATCTATACTCGCCGATGCAGTGGAAAGTATTATCGGTTCTGTCTATTGCGATGGTGGTTTTCCACCGGCACGTGATTTAATCGTACGGTTGTATGCCCAGCGGTTAGCAACGCCGCCTGATTTAGAAAGTTTGAAAGACCCTAAAACGCGGTTACAGGAGCTTTTGCAATCACGTCATTTTGCGTTGCCGGACTATCAGGTAGTTAACATTAGTGGTCAGGCACATGCGCAAATCTTTCATGTTAATTGTGTCATAAATAAAATGAATATAGAAGTAAGTAGTAAGGGCAAGAGTCGTCGAAAAGCTGAACAAATTGCTGCTGACAAAGCCATTGCACAAGTAGAAATTTTTTATGGACGACTTAAAAATGGTTGATTCTGAAATGAGTGAAAGTAAGCGACATTGTGGTTATGTAGCGATAGTTGGGCGACCTAATGTTGGTAAGTCTACATTGCTGAATCATATTCTGGGCATGAAGCTGAGTATTACTTCGCGTAAGCCGCAAACGACTCGTCATCAGATTCTCGGTGTAAAAACGGTAGATAGTGTACAAGCAGTCTATGTTGATACACCAGGCATACATCAACGTCGAGGAACGGCAATAAACAAATATATGAATCGTGCAGCAACCTCGTTGTTGAATGATGTGGACATAATATTGTTTGTCGTACAGGCAAAAAAATGGACCGAAGAGGATCAGGCCATTATCGAAAAGTTACAGTCGGTTACTTGTCCTGTGTTGCTAATCGTTAACAAAATGGATATGTTAGAAAACAAGAAGCAGTTATTACCGCTTATTCAGAAGCTATCAACCAAATTAGACTTTACCGAAGTTATACCTGTTTCAGCACTTAATGGTACCAATATCGACGTACTTGAAAACAAGGTTGCGAGTTTGCTTCCTGAAAATGCTTACTTTTATCCGGAAGATCAGGTGACTGATCGAAGTATGCGTTTTCTTGCTGCTGAAATAATTCGAGAAAAGTTAATCCGCGAATTAGGCCAGGAGTTGCCTTATACATCCACGGTAAATATCGACAAGTATGATGAAGATGTTGATATCGTGCGTATACATGCCACTATTTTTGTAGAAAGCAAAGGTCAGAAAGCTATAATCATTGGTAAAAAGGGTATCAGGCTAAAAAGTATCGGTACAAAAGCTCGCGAAGATATAAGTAAGATGATCGAGTCAAAAGTCTATTTAAATCTATGGGTAAAAGTACGCGAAGGTTGGTCGAATGATGAACGTGCACTTCGTGGATTAGGTTACAGCGAATAGTAACAGGTAGTGAACGTTGTTAACACACAGGTTGCCTATATCCTGCATAAACGTGCCTTTCGAGAGACCAGTAGTATCCTGGAAGTATTTACAAAAGATTATGGGCGCGTTTCACTCATGTCACGCGGTAGTCGTGGCGTGCGCTCAAAAATAGCGGGTAACTTATTATTGTTTACGCCGCTGGTTATAAGCTGGCAGGGTAAGGGTAGCCTGCCTTATTTGAAAAGTATCGAGCGAGCAGATATCAAAGCACCTGTTCTAAAAAGTAAATCGTTACTTTCTGCTCTGTATGTTAATGAGCTGTTAATGTATTTACTGCACAAAGACGACGTGCAAGAAGCAGTTTTTGAACGATATCATCATTGTTTGTATGCATTGGAAAATAAGTTAACAATAGAAATAACGCTGCGACAATTTGAAATTAAACTGCTTGAATTATTGGGCTTTGGACTTAACGTAGATGTTGAGGCAGATACCGGTGATGAGATTAAGGCTAACGAAGTGTATAGCTATTTTCTTGAACACGGTCCGGTTAGAAACAGTGTGGCCACAAATGCAAACGTGCCACAATTGTCAGGCTCATGTTTGCAGGCGCTATCAGCTGAGCAATTTCAAAAAATCGCAGAAAACCCACAATGTTTAGCTGAACTGAAATATCTTATGCGATTCCTGATTAATCATCACCTGGGAAATAAAAAGCTTAAAAGTCGGGAATTATTCAGACCGGCTACACGATAAATCGTTGTAATTACCGGATGGGTGAAAACGCGTACTAATTTAATCGCCGTGAAGTTCAAATACTAACTATATACATCGTTGATTATTGCAGTTCGTCAATTTCCTTCTATGATTGAGTATACGTTTTTTGTTATTCTCTCTGAAGGCCTAATTATGTCATCTGCCATTGTACATACCATTGACGATTACGAATCTTTGCTCGTAGCCTTACATAATGTTCTCGGTGTTGTTGTGCCTGATGGTCAACGCAGTAGTTTTTTAGAAAGAATCAATCCGTTGCTTTTGCGAAATAAGCTAAAGTCATTAGCTTTGCTTGCGGAAAAATTACAAGATGATGACGCAGAGTTATGCGCAGAGTTACTGGACGTTATTTCGCATCGCGAACCTAGCTGGATACTTAGTAGTGATATAAAAAGTATACTACGTAATTATATATTTTCACAGTTACCAAACAATGCAAGAATTTGGGTTGTAGGTTGTGGACAAGGACAACTTGCTTATTCTATAGCGATGGAGATGGCGACGTTTGAGCATCGAAGTGGTGAGACTAAAAATCATCATGTATTTGCAACGGACATTCTAAAAGACAACATTACCTGGGCAGATGAAGGATGCTATTCAGTATTGCAGTTGTCGACCTTAAGTGATGAAAATACAAAGTTATATGTGACCTTGAACAAAGAAGCTGAAAATGGTCAGGTTAGGGATAAAATTCGCCAACGGATAAATTTTTATCAGTATGATATTACTGAAGATTTACAGCCATTAGAGTCGATGGATTTAATTATTTGCCCTGATGAACTCGTATACTATTCAAATGAAGTAAAGACCGATATTTTGCAGAAGATGGCAGACTTATTAAAATCGGGTGGTGTTTTTCTAACAGCAGGTGGTCAGATAATTCCGGTTAACCTTGGTCTAGAACGTGTAGAACATTCGGCAGGAATGTTCTACAGACAAAAAAGTTAGTTCGGGCTGTTTAAATATTCGAAAATAGTTATAGGCTATTAGGTATTTTTAGAAATTCTTTAGGCACAGGTGTCGAAACGGCGTTTTTACCTTCTACCCATTTTAATATATCGTAGTAACTTCTTATATTCTCAACATAACGTACTGGCTCCCAGCCACGGGCGTATCCGTAACGTGTATCTTTGTACCATTTTTTCTTGGCGAGTAATGGTAGTGCTTGCTTTACATCAACCCATAAATGGGGGTTTTTTCCTAACTTACGGGTAATTTTCCTGGCATCTTGTAAATGAGCATAACCGACATTATAAGCCGCCATCGCCATCCAGGTTCGATCTGGCTCGGTAACGTTTTTATTGATGCGGTCATGTGTTTTTTTAAAGTATCTTGCGCCACCAGTAATACTGCTTTCTGGGTTGAGACGATCTTTTATGCCCAGTTCTTTAGCCGTTTTTTGCGTTAACATCATGAGTCCGCGCACGCCTGTTGGTGAAACAGCATTGGGGTCCCAGTGTGACTCTTGATAGCCCATCGCTGCGATTAAGCGCCAGTCAACAGATTCTTCAGCGGCTGCTTTTTCAAAATATTCTCGAAATGTTGGTAGTCTTTGTTCGATATGGCGCATATATATTTTTGTGCCAACGTAGTTGAAGTTGTCGAGATGACCATAATTGCGTTCGATAAGTTTCGTAAGCACGCCGTTGTTTTTTATTTTGTCGAAGAATTTTTCAACCGCTAAATACAGGCTCATGTCTTCTGTTTTAGGTAGTGCCCATGCAAGCGATTGTGGTTCGCTAATATCAAATGCAACGCGTAGGTTTATTAAAAACCGTTGATTCAAAGAAACCTCATTGGAGTCGGCTATGGTGTATTCGATGATGTTGTCAGATACCATCTGTAATAGTTCTTCACTCTCAAGTTCATAATGTGATTTCCAGTTAAGATCGACTATGGTCTTCTTTAAATAGGTTAAACGTTCTTCATGGCTAGAGTTAGCGACAACTTCTAGCGAACCGTTAATCCTTGACAGACTCCTTGGTCTTTTGTTCGCTACGTTATAAATTAGTTGTTCGGTTATTTCTTGATAAGCAGGGCCAAATCGAAATATTTTTTCTCGCTCTCTGGTTATAGTTAAACCGGCAGCTGCGATGTGAATGACGTTATTGGAAATATCGTTAAGTAAGTCGTTTAATGACTCAGGCACCAGTAAAGTTAGCTCAACACCGAGCTCATCTGCAAACAGTTTTACCAGCTCGTATTCAAGACCAGCGGGCCCGTCTGAACCTTCAAAATAGGTTGTAGGGCTATTACGTGTAATGACAACAAGTTGATTTTTATTTTTAATGTCTTCAATTATTGAGACGTCATTGAATTTTGGCAGGTAATTGAAGATGAATATAATGCACGCTATGACCAGCAACAGTGCAAGTGAAATATGGCGAAAATACGATTTGTTAACGTCGATGATTGTAGTCCTGATACAGTGGGCTAACGAAAGCGTGTTAACTAAAAACAGACATTACTATGGTACACATTATAGCTATTTATTGTTGCTTTTTATTCTTTAAAATTTGGTATATGGCATCGCATAAAATGTTTAATTCGTTTTCCTGAATGATATATGGAGGCATCAGATAAACGAGATTGCCGAATGGTCGTATCCAAACGCCTAGATCGACAAATGCCTGCTGAATCGTTGCCATATTAACCGGTTGTTTTAATTCGACCACGCCGATTGCGCCCAATACGCGCACGTCTTTAACGCCATCAAGCGACTTACAAACATCAAGCCCTGTTGTTAAAAGGGATTCGATATTATTTATGTTCTGTTGCCAGGGTGACGCTTCGAGTAGGCGGATGTTTTCAAGTGCAACGCTACAGGCTAATGGGTTTCCCATAAAGGTTGGACCATGCATAAAAACATGAGGAGGGTTATTGCTGATAGTATCGCTGATTTCTTTACTGCACAGCGTTGCGGCCAGGCTCATGTAACCACCGGTTAACGATTTGCCGACACACATGATATCGGGTGAGATGTTAGCGTGCTCACAGGCGAACATTTTGCCCGTGCGTGCAAAACCGGTGGCGATTTCGTCGGCAATCAGAAACACGTTATATCGCTCACATAAGGTTTTAGCCTGTTTTAGATAATCAGCAGAATAAAACTTCATGCCACCCGCACCCTGTACGATAGGTTCGAGAATTAAAGCTGCGATCGATTCGTGTTGTGATTCTAAAAGTGTGCTTAACGCTCCGATGTCCTCAATAGTACAAGGCTGACCAAAAGCACAGGATGGCGAAGCGATAAAATGATTCTTCGCCAATATATCGCTAAATAGGGTATGCATACCAGTAACGGGGTCACAGACCGACATCGCGCCGAAGGTGTCGCCATGATAGCCATTTCTTAAACTGATAAATTTTTGTTTGTTGGGTTGTTGCATTGCCTGCCAGTATTGAACTGCCATTTTCATCGCGACTTCTACAGCGACCGAACCAGAATCACTGAGAAAAACCGTATCCAGTTTTACAGGCGTTAGTTCGATAAGTTTCTTGCAGAGTTCGACAGCTGGTGAGTGGGTAAGGCCGCCGAACATGACGTGCGCCATGTTATTAAGTTGGCGTTTGATGGCATCGTTTAAGGCGGGCACATTGTAACCATGTATAGCGCACCACCATGAAGACATACCATCGATTAATTGGCGACCATCCTCAAGTGTTAGATAAACACCGTTGGCAGACTTAACGGCAAATATGGGGCCATCAGAATGGCTAGAACGGTAAGGGTGCCAAACGTATTTTATATCTTCGTTTAGCAGAGTAGTGGTATTAGTTGCGCTCATGTGTTTTATAAGAAAATAGGCCTTTAATTTTAAGGGTGTATTTTATAAAAAATTGAAGTTTATTGTTTGGTAACAGAGAGAATGGGGGCATCTTTATGATTCATAAGATGATGTGTAATAAAAGAGGCGATTATCTTTCTATGATTTAACAGGCTGTCTAAATTCTGGAGGCGACAAAATATAAGTGTCATTAACATAAAATTGTTCTGCACTGCTGCTTTCCCACCATTGCTGCCAGGATCCTTCAAGCGCCTTATTATCAATTAACGCATTGGCTTTTAATGGCGCAATTAAACTTCCTGTCGACATCTGTGCACCATAAGGTGAGCGTCGTTTGAGCATTTGTGGTTGTAGTTTTTTCGGGCTATCAAGGCCCATGCTACCAACCAGTTCAAAAAAACTTTCTAAGGTATTATGGTGGAAGTTTTTAATGCGTTCACTTTTTTGTGATACGTTAACCGCTTT
>JAESSQ010000236.1 GCA_016764035.1 Gammaproteobacteria bacterium | reverse complement strand
TCGAAACCTACCGCGCGCATCAGTGATGCCAGTGTTGCGCCATAGGCTGCACCACGACCATGACCTACATGAAGTGGGCCAGTGGGGTTAGCCGAGACAAATTCTATCTGTACTTTTTCGTTGTGGGCAGCATTGCTGTGACCAAAATGGTCACCGTTGGTGAGAATGTCGTTGATGATGCTGAGCGTGCTTGCCTGTGCCAGGAAAAAATTAATAAACCCGGGGCCAGCGATCTCGATTTTTTCGATGACGTTGTTGTTTGAATTTTGGTTGTTCGCGTTGATGCTGGCAATCGCATCGATAATTGTCTGCGCGATTTCACGTGGTGCTCTACCTGCTTGTTTTGCTAACATCATCGCGACATTGCAGGTGAAGTCACCATGTGCGGCGTCTTTGGTGCGGGTGATCTGCAGCGCAGGTTTGTCGGTTATTATGCCATCAGCGATAAGCTGATCCAGTGCTTGCACCAGTAGTGATTCGATGGATGTTTTCAAGGGGTTGTCTTCGTATTGTGTTTAAGAGTTTACGGTGTGTAATTTCAGGCAGTGGATTATACGGTAATCCTGCTGATTTTAGAATGTGTGATTAATATGTGTCATAGGGGTCAACATCGATTGACCAGCGCACTTTTCTTGCCATCGTGAGTTGTTGCAGCTGTGGCACCCACCAATTTATTAATTGATGCAGTGTTTTTCTTTGTTTTGATTGCAGCATTAGCTGGAAACGATAGCGTCCGGCGCGGCGTTCCATAGGAGCGGGCAGTGGGCCGAAAAGATCGATATTGTTGATGTTTGCCTGTTTTGCAAGGTCGCTCGCTTGTTGTAGGAATATTTGCCCGGCATCCGTTGATACTGATTCGCTACGCAGTAAAACCAGATGGTGCGCAGGTGGTAGTCCCGCCGCACGACGTTCACTCAAGGCGGCATTAGCAAATGCCTGATAACCGTTGTGCAACAATGTTTGCAGCAGAGGGTGATCAGGGTGATGGGTCTGGATAAGAACTTCACCGGGCTTTTCAGCGCGCCCGGCACGGCCAGAGACTTGCGTAATCAATTGCGCCAGATGTTCGGCTGCGCGAAAATCTGCACTAAAAAGTGACTGATCGGTATCGAGTACGCAGACCAGCGTAATGTTTGGAAAATCATGCCCTTTCGCCAGCATTTGCGTGCCAACTAAAATACCTGACTCACCGCTTCGTGCCTGTTCCAGCTTTTTTTGCAGACTGCCTTTGTTGCGTGTGGTATCACGGTCAATACGATTAACGGCTGTTTCTGGAAACTGTTGTTGTAAAAACGTTTCTATGCGCTCCGTGCCTGCACCGATGGCAAGAATGGTATGGCTACCACATTCTTCACATTGCGACGGTGCTTGGCGTTGCGAGCCACAGTGATGGCAATGCAGTTGGTTTCGCCGTTTGTGATAGGTCATGTGTGCGTCACAACGTTGGCAGGTCGTTGTCCAGCCACAGTCATGGCACATAAGTAAGGGGGCAAAGCCACGGCGATTTATAAATAACAACGCCTGTCCCTGTTGTGCCAGGTGTTGTTTTATTTTAGCCAATAAGGTTTCGGCCATGCCGTCGTGCAGTTTTTGATTGCACAGGTTGATCAACGTGGTTTTGGGTAATGGTTTTTTATTGGCGCGTTTTTTTAAATAATGCGTAACGTAGCGCTGTTCATTACTATTGTTTAGGCTTTCAAGTGATGGTGTGGCGGAGCCAAGCAGGATGGGAATGTTTTTGTGCTTGGCGCGTAAAATAGCCAGATCACGCGCATTGTAGCGAAAGCCATCCTGTTGTTTGTAGCTACCATCATGCTCTTCGTCGATAATTATCAGCCCCAGCTCGGGCAGTGGTGTAAAAACGGAAGAGCGCGTGCCGATGACAAGTTTGGCCTGATTATTTGCCGCCGCATGCCAGGCGGCATAACGCTGTTTATCGTTCATCGCAGAATGTAAAACCACGATAGTGGTATCAAGGTGCTGAAGAAAGCGTTGTGTTAGCTGAGGCGTTAAACCGATTTCGGGAACCAGTACCAGTATCTGTTTATTGTTCGCCAGCATGGATTGGCAAAGTTTTAGATAAACCTCGGTTTTACCGCTGCCGGTAATGCCATTTAGCAGGTGGACGGCATGTTGGTCTTGATGTGATTCGATTGCCTTGATGACCGTTTTTTGCTCATCGTTTAGCGGGTTTAGGTTTTTATCACGGAGATTATTGGCCAGAGATGCCTGCGTAAGTAGTACAGGCCTGGTAAATGTTTCGATCAGGTGTTTTTCGAGTAAGGCTTTGACGGCAGCGCGCCAATTTTCAGTAAGCGCATTTAAAGCAGAGGCGTCTAAACCGTTGCTATCGAGTAACAACTGATATATCTGTTGTTGTTTGGGGGCGCGTTTTAGTGAATGTTGTGCCTTGTCGTGTTGCGGCGTATGGGCTGCAACACGCCAGTACTCATTGAGCGTAGGTGTGGCGTCATCATTATTGCGAAGGTACACAGGTAACGCTGTTTGTAGTACTTCGCCCAATGGATGAGCATAATAACGAGCGGCCCAATACAAAAGTTTTAGTATGTCGGTGTTAAATAAGCTGTGCTCATCCAGCACGGCGATAACTGCTTTGAGTTTTTTGACTGGTATGTCGCTGGTCGATACTTCAGAAATGATAATGCCGATCAGGGTTTGTCTGCCAAAAGAAACACGAACGCGCATACCAGCTTGTACAGGTTTTTCAGCATGTGTTGTGGGTAACAGGTAGTCGAAAACTTTATATAAGGGACAAGGAACTGCAATTTTAACGATACGATTAAATGGCATGGCTGGTTAGCGATAGTTTTTTCGCTCGTTAATGGCGTCAGGGTGGCAAGGTTTAAACAGGATTTTACTGCATTTTAGCGGCAAACTTGAAAAAGATTAGTTGTTGCCTGCTTGATGTCTGTGGATAAGTGTGCGGTTGTTCGATTTATCCTGTGGATAACTCTGTGGAAACTATTTCAATCACACAAATTATTATTTGGCTAGTATTTTATTATTAAATAATTAACGCTTTTTATTAAAAAATTAATTGTATGTTTTTCAGTTGGTTACAAATGTTGACTCTACTATATCAGGTTAAGCTTCATGCTTGACCAGGGGAAAGAAATATGTATCCGAGGCTGTGAATAAGTTTTAACGATCATTGTCTTCGTGGTGTTAATTTAAGGCTATAACTTAATTATTTTTCTAGCTTATGCATCATAAGTTATTAAAATACTGGGTAAAAGTCGAGTTACTCACAAAAGCTGTGGAAAACTCTGTGGAAAAGAAATGTATTCGTGCTAAATTTTGCGATAAAAGTAGTGTTTCGGTTAGATTGGTTACTTTTTAACCGTTATAAATTAATGCAACTAAATCATATGGTTACGATTGCATATTAGGCTGGCCGTGTTGATAAGCGGCTATTTTATAAATAGATTATTAGTATATAAGAGCCTTTTAAAACGTTTGTGGGTAAATGGCGCAAAGTTATAGAATTTAACAATTACTTACCGTATAAAACAGTTGTTTAGCATTATTCAGCATGAATGTGATTGAGTTAGAAAATGAATATTAAGGCGGCGCAATGAAACAATGGAAAACAATCGTTCAACATATTGAGGATGCGACAGGGGAAATGTTTTCCCTGATCAGGCAACAGGGTTTGAGTGGAGGTAGTATCAATAAAACGTTTGTTCTAATGGGGAAGACGGACAAATATTTTGTTAAGACCAATAATTCTGGTCATAAATCGATGTTTGAAGCAGAGGCCAAAGGTTTGCAAGCAATGGCGTCAAGTCAAACACTTAAAGTACCGATGCCGTTATGTTATGGCGAAGACGATGTGCAAAGTTATATTGTCATGGAGTATCTGGCAATCACTGGGCGCGCGAATCAGGTCGAGCTAGGTGAGCAGTTGGCGGCTATGCACGGTATTCATGTAAAACAATTTGGCTGGGAAAGGGACAATAC
>JAESSQ010000235.1 GCA_016764035.1 Gammaproteobacteria bacterium | reverse complement strand
ACTTATGTGACTTTAAATGTCAATTACAGCTATCGATTACAGCTTATTTATTGTTATGGTTATTTATTAAGGGTACTAACACTGATTCCAGTTTTGCTTCCAGCACAGCAGATATTTCCGCCTCTACGCGTACAAACCAGGCATTGGGTAATGCTAAGTGACGACACTTAACGGCATCTTTTTCCGTCATCAATATACATGTTTTGTCCCAACCAGAAAAATCTTCCTGCTGATAGTGATGGTGATCAGGAAATGCATGTGGATGATTATTGATGCCATTTTGAGAAAGTTGCGTAAAAAATCGCTCAGGGTTACCGATACCTGCAAAAGAGTGCACCATATCAAGTTGCGCAAAAGAAGACAGTTTTTTTGTTTCAGAATTATTCAGTGATTTTACGTCAACAAACTTTAGTGTATAAAAACACTCCTCTTCACCGCGCGCATGCATGCCGTTATAAACGATAAGGTCAACATCATTTAGGCGAGATACAGGCTCACGTAGTGGCCCTGCCGGTAAACAAAAGCCATTTCCAAATTTTCTACTAGCGTCTACCACCGCTATTTCTATATCTCTTTGCATGCGGTAATGTTGCAAACCATCGTCGGACAAAACAATATCACAACGGTTATTACTCAATAAATAGTTGACGGCGGCTACTCGGTCAGCACCAACGACAACGGGCACGTTTGTTCGTTGAAAGATCATCAAAGGTTCATCGCCAACGACGTCAGCTACGCTCACTTCAGTTACTTGTTTAATGCCTGTAAAACTACCACCGTAACCTCGACTTACGACACCCGGCTTAAACCCTTTGCCCTGAAGATATTCACATAAAGCGATCAATAATGGCGTTTTACCGCTACCACCAACGACAATATTTCCAACCACAATTACAGGCGCTTGAAACGAAAAGCTCTTTTTTATATTGAATAAATATAATTTACGTCGAATACTTATTATCAAGCGATATAGCCACGCCACTGGTAATAGTATCCAGACCAGATAATTTGACCGATACCAGTAATATTCTAATGATTTCATGCGTGATAATTACAAATATTAATAAGACAAATGATATTTGTCAGTCATCAAAATTTGTCTGATGTAAGGAAGCATAATGCTTATTCAACGCTAACAATTCTTCATGAGAACCTTGTTCGACAATTTTACCTTTTTCCATAACAACGATAAGGTCAGCATTCTCGATTGTGGATAAACGATGCGCAATAATAAGCGTGGTGCGATTTTTCATTAATTTTTCAAGCGACGCTTGTATATAACGTTCTGACTCGGTATCGAGTGCAGATGTGGCTTCATCGAGGATTAAAACAGGGGCATCATTTAATAAGGCACGTGCAATGGCGATTCTCTGTCGTTGACCACCCGATAACATAACGCCGCGTTCGCCGACCATGGTTTGAAAACCATCACTCGACTCTTCGATAAAATCGTATGCATAAGCAGATTTCGTGGCTTCAATTATTGCATTATGACTTTTCTCTTTCATGCAACCGTAAGCAATATTATGACTAATGGTGTCATTGAATAAAACCACGTCTTGTCCGACATATGAAATATGACTACGTAAATTATCTAAACCGTATTCTCGAACATTGACGCCATCGAGACGAAGTTCGCCTTTTGATATGTCACACAATCTTGGTAACAGATTCAATAACGTTGACTTGCCACTACCCGAACGCCCGACAAAAGCGACCGTCTGACCAGCTTCAATGGTTAGATTGATACTATCAAGCGCCGTAGATTCCTCACCATGATAACTAAAACTTACATTTTCAAAATCAATGATTCCTTTTACATTTTCAGAATGGTATGTGCCGGCATCGTCTTCCTGTGGTAAATCAATAAAACTAAAAACGCTATCGGCTGCGGCTATACCTTTTTGCAAGGTACTCAATATTGATGTTAGCGAACGTATTGGTGGCAGCATCATCGACATCGCGATAAAAAATGACACGAATGTTCCGACACTAATCTCTTCTATCATGCTATCTAGTGTTGCCATGTAAACGATGGTGGCTAGCGAACAAGCAACCAATAATTGAACAATGGGTGAGCTCAATGCCTGTGTTTTTAGCATACGTAAATTTTGCTTGCGGTTCACTTCATTGACGGTAGAAAATTGCTGTTCTTCGTAGGCACGACCACCAAATATTTTGACGACCAACTGGCCTTTTATTGACTCTTCAATAATGCGGGAAACATCACCCATACTATGCTGGATATTTTTACTTATGCGCCTAAATCGCTTAGATACGAAAACAATAATTACAGCCACAATAGGCGCGACTAATGTAAACACAATCGCTAACTTAACATTAAGGTAAAACATCCAACCGACTAGGCCGATCACTGTTAATGAATCACGAATAAGTACGGTGACCGCTTTTGTTGCGGCATTTGCAACCTGCTCAACATCAAACGAAAATTTAGAGATCAACTCGCCTGTTGTGGCCTGGTCATAGAATGCTTTCGGCAAAGATAAAAGTCGGGAAAACATCTCGTTTCGTAGTTCACGGATAATATTTCGACCGATGACACTCATGCCATAGCTGGCTGCAAAAGCGCCAAGCACTCTAACAAGAAATATGCCGACAATCGTAATCGGTACCCATTTGATTGTGACAGTATCACGCTCGACAAAACTGCCATCCATCATCGGTTGTATTAAAGCCGCAAACGATGTAGATGCCGCTGCAACGATAACCATACCGAAAACAGCAAGAATAAATATAGGCCAGTAAACAAGCGCATAAGACAACAGACGGCGGTACAAATGCATACTGCTGACACTGGTGACATCACCGGCTGTTTGAGCTTTAGTTTGATTTTGATTTTGAAGCTTTTTAGACATTTTAAGGAAACGCTAATTATTGACGTTCGACAGTAGCGATAGACATTTTTGTTAAACCTATCTGCGAAGCTGCATCCATTGCTCTAACTACCGACTGATGAGGGGTATTTGCGTCCGCTCGTAAAACCAGCGAAGCATTTTTTATATCAACGCCTTCACCCAGTGTTTTTAATATGGCTTGTTTCAAGGTATCTAGTTGTTGATTCACAATTTGCCGATCGTTTATAAAATAATTACCTTTGGCATCGATGGATAAAACCAGGGGGTCATGCTGTTGTTGTGTGGCTTTGGTAGAGGCTTCCGGCAATGACACTTTCAGTTTTGCATGACGATCAAAGGTTGTTGATACCATAAAAAAGATAAGCAACAAAAAACCACGTCAATCAGTGGCGTCAGATTAACGTCAACGTTTTCTTCTTTATGGCCAGGGCGCAAGTTCATTAATTAATCTCAGACTCAATATGTTAATGGGCAATAATTTCAACGATTGTTATGCAATACATCAACCATTTTGATTGCTTCGCGTTCCATAATCACAACAATACCATCAACTTTACGACGAAAATAACGATAAAATACCAAACTTATAATTGCCACGGTTAAGCCCGCCGCCGTTGTAATCATCGCCTCAGAAATACCTCCAGCTAATACTGCCGGGTCACCCACACCATGTTTCGTTATCGCTGCGAATACACTTATCATGCCTATTACCGTACCCAGTAAGCCGAGTAACGGGGAGATAGATGCAATTGTACCGAGGGTGTTTAAAAAACGCTCCATATCGTGGACGACTTCACGACCTCGTTCTTCGATACATTCTTTAATTCGTTCTCGGCTCTCATTTCGATTAATAAGGCCAACGCTTAATATTTGACCTAAAGCAGACTGTTTGCTTAATGCCTCGATATCTGAACGTGACATATTATTTTTTTTAATCGCATTCCAAACATTCGCCACCAGATGGTTTGGTAACACCTTCTCACGGCGCAAACTCCAGAAACGTTCAGCGATAATGGAAATCGAAACAATCGAACATAAAATGATTGGAATCATTAACCAACCACCAGATTTTACTAATTCAAACACACGCCACCTTTGAAATATGCACTGCTCTTAATATGTTTTAACACATTAGGCAGCTAACTAATTATTATGGAAACCCTAAGTAATTTGTCAGTGATAATCCCCATGGATAAATTACATCCTTACCTTTTCCTTCATTTTATACACGACATCTTACTTTATTTATATCAATGCCAATAGTATCAATAACCGCTTATTTAACGACATGATGCCAGTACTTTTTATCTGATAATCGATAGCTTTCTGCAACAAAAGGTTTATTAAGCGCAAACATTACCGTTACCGCACCATTTTTGTCCGTTCGCATCACAGTGATTTTTTTTGATAAGTAACGTGCCAGAATTTTATTATTAGGTAAGCGATATTTATTCTTATAACCAACTGATAATAATGCTAAAGCAGGATTAACGGCTTTGATAAATCTGTCACTTGAAGAGGTTTTACTACCATGATGCGGCACAATGAGAATATCAGAAGCAAGTTTTCCAGTATGACTGCTTAGCAACACGCGCTCCGCGCTTGCTTCAATATCGCCGGTAAACAAGACTGAACCCGCCGCCGATGACACACGTAAAACACAGGAGTGATTGTTTCTTTTTTGCTTGCGGCCAGCTGAGCTAACATTCGCCAATGGTGACAAGATTTCAAAATCAACCCCATCCCAATGCCATTTTTGACCTTGCAGGCAAAGCTGTTTTTTATTTGTTTGAAGCGCCTCAATGTCCTGACCAAGCACTGTGGTTTCAGGAAACGCGTCGAGTATAACCTGCGCACCGCCAATGTGATCAGCGTCACCGTGACTAACCACTAAATAATGCAAAGACTGGATACCCTGTGATCGTAGATACGGTATCACCACACTTGTTCCAGCATCAAATTTATCACTGAATTTTGCTCCCGTATCAAAAACCATTACATGATTTTTTGTTTGAATAACCGCTGACGAACCTTGACCGACATCAAGTAACGTTAATTTATATTCAGCCAAACTTAATACGGAGCGATTTGACAGTAACACGGGAAAAATCATCAGGCATATGGCACAGATTAATAAATAATGCGTAACGCGATATCTTGATGATTTATCATTGGCAACCATAAGCTTGGTTATATGCTTAGAAAAATATATCAGAAGCAATGCCATGGTTATTATTAACACTTGAAAAACACCAATATCACCTTTGACTAAAACGGCGTTTGGTAACGCAGAAAGGTAACGCAACAATGGCCAAACCACCTCAAGTAAAACAGCCGAAAATTCAAATAACAATGTAGATAACGCAGGCGAAATTAACAAACACAGTATGGCGAGTAGCACCACCGGCACGACTAGAAAGCTCACATAAGGTATCAAAAATAAATTCGCTATCGGTGAAACCAATGATGCCTGTTGAAACATTAGCAATGACATCGGTAATAGAAACAGTGTAATTAACAGTTGCAATCGAATCCACTGCTTTACAATTATGATAATGTTATTTATCCAAACATTACGTAACATGTTATTTTTATTATGTTCGTAAGAATATACACTAAGAAATATTACCGCCACCGCAGAAAAAGAAAACCAGAAGCCCACAGATAAGACGGCCAACGGATCAATTAACAATACGACAAATAACGCCAGGCCCAGAGCATCGATGGGTCTATGATTGCGACGTATCAACACCATCACAGATAACACCATCAACATGATAATGGCTCGCTGAGTCGGTAGTGACAGACCTGCGACCATGGCATATAACAACGCTGAGGACATACTACCGATTAGAGCTATGTGCTGTGCCGGCATTTTCTTCATGATAAAAGCCGGTATAAGTCGACGAATTACCATGTACGCAAAAAACGCTGCCAGACCGATATGTAAACCAGATATAGCCATCAGGTGGCTGGTGCCTGTGTCAATTAACACACGCCACTGCGCATTTGAAATAGACGACTTATCACCAATGGCTAATGCTTTTATCAGTGCTAAAAAATTAAAGTCATCGTCACCATGTTGCATGTTGTTTACTGCGATGGCATCAATTTTTAAGGCAAGTGATTGCCTAAAGTTTTCGATTGGCTGCATCATCGATGCAGTAAAACTCATCTGCGATAATTTTTTATCTGCGGGTAAATTTAGGGTTGATTTACGTACGTAACCTGTGGCACGAATGCCGCGTTGAAACAGCCAGGCTTCATAATCAAACCCACCGGGGTTCATAAAGCCATGCGGCGGCTTTAAACGTACCTCCAGTTGCCAGGTCTCGCCAATAACTAAACGTTGTCCGTAATACCAACTAAGGCGTATTTTTTCAGGAAATTTTTTACTGATTGAAGGTAAATCTTGAGCACCCACTATTTGATGACTTACAACCTTAAATTCAAATCGTTGACTACTTCCATTTTTCACTGGAATACTTGATACGAAACCCTTTACGAGTAAATTTTTACCGATTAAACGCTGATCCAATTGGTTAGATAATTGTTGCCCAGCATACATCGAAGAATATATTATACTTAATAATATCAACATGATAATAGAAACTATTAATGTTGAATATGATATAAAATCTGTGTACTTTGTCTTGAACGTAAAAAACAAATAAACAATCAGAAGGCTTAAACAAAGAAAAATAATTGAAAGCGTAGGCAAAACAGCAAGCTGCTGAACATAAACACTGCCCAACAAAAAAGCCAGTGCATAAACAAACATCCCTGGTTTATATGCCATAAATTAATCCTTTAAATATGCGCTTGATACACAGCATCTTTCCCCAATAACCTGAACAACCGGTTATAATTACTGTACTAAATTGTTAGGACTATCATCTAAGTAGCCCAGTAATCATTCAAGCAGCGACACAACAACTATAAACCATGCCACGCAAGTTTTTCCAACGTTTTTTACCTAAACCACAAACCATCAAAGAAAATAAAATGCTTCAGATTTTTGGTGACTGGTTGCATGAGCCAAATCTGTGGCACCTAAACCGTCGTTCTGTTGCAGGCGCTTTTGCCGTTGGCCTTTTTTTCGCCTGGATGCCTATCCCCTTTCAAATGTTTCTCGCTGCTGGCACAGCGATTTGGGCAGGCACCAATTTACCGCTGTCTGTCAGCATCGTCTGGCTTACAAACCCCATTACCATCCCTCCAATGTTTTATAGTGCCTATATCGTTGGTACCTGGATTGTTGGCGAACCAGTAACTGATTTCAGTTTTGAGCTGACATTTGACTGGTTATTAAACGAGTTAGCAGCTATCTGGAAACCCTTTTTAGTCGGCTGTTTAACGCTTGCAATATCCAGTAGCTTCATTGGTTATGCAACCGTCTCTGGTCTTTGGCGTTATTTGGTCATAACTCGTCGCGCTAAACGACGTCACCTTTATAAATCAAAAAAATAAATCATGGTCTGGAAACCTCATGCTACAGT
>JAESSQ010000234.1 GCA_016764035.1 Gammaproteobacteria bacterium | reverse complement strand
TTGAAGAAGTTAAAGAAGGCAAAGACGACAAGTAAAGCTATACTTTTACCGCTGAGGCGCGTAGTCGCAGAGATTAAAAAACGATTATAAATTGTTTTCTCTGTGACTACGCGCTTTGGCGGTTAAGTCGTTTTGATTTATCGGTAATTATAAATTTATAGACTGTTAAAGAATAAAAACTATGTCAAAAAGAGATTATTACGAAGTATTAGGGGTTTCGCGTGACGCCAGTAAAGCAGACCTAAAGAAGGCCTATCGTCGCCTTGCGATGAAACATCACCCTGATCGTAATACCGACAATTCCGAGGCTGCTGAAGAAAAGTTTAAAGAAGCCAAAGCAGCCCATGAAATATTATCCGATGCAAATAAGCGCGCAGCTTATGACCAATATGGTCATGCCGGTGTCGACCCTTCCATGGGTGGCGGCCAGAGTAGAGGGGCGGGTGGTTTTGAAGATATATTTAGTGATATCTTTGGCGGCGGTCGACGCGGAGGCCAGCGCGCGCAACGCGGCTCCGACTTACAATACAACCTTGAATTAACACTGGAAGAAGCCGTTTTTGGTGACGAAGTAAAAATCCGTGTTCCCACCATGTCAAACTGTAAAACGTGTTCGGGTAGTGGCGCAAAAAAAGGCAGTTCGGCAACGACCTGTGCCACTTGTGGCGGTGCCGGACAGGTACGTATGCAGCAGGGATACTTTGCAGTGCAGCAAGCTTGTCCACAGTGTCGCGGTAAAGGCAAAGTAATTAAAGACCCTTGTACTGACTGCCATGGTCAGGGCCGTATACAGGAGCAAAAGACACTTTCAGTAAAAGTACCTGCTGGTGTCGATACCGGTGACAGAATTCGCCTTTCTGGTGAAGGCGAAGCAGGTGAGCAGGGCGCGACTAGTGGTGACCTCTACGTGCAAATGCACGTCAAGGCGCATGATATTTTCCAACGTGATGATAATGACTTGCATTGTGAAATGCCAATTTCTATTGGTACAGCTGCACTAGGTGGCGAAATTGAAGTACCAACACTTAACGGCAAGCTTCGCTTGAAAATCCCTTCAGAAACACAGACAGGCAAATTATTTCGTATGCGCGGCAAAGGTGTTAAGCCGGTAAGAGGTGGCGCTACAGGCGATTTATTATGTCGTGTTATGGTTGAAACCCCGGTGAAATTGAGTAATAAACAAAAAGATTTAATCAAAGAATTTGAAAAATCAATCCAGGCGGATAGCAAGCACCATAGTCCGAAAGATGCTTCGTGGGGTGATCGTATGAAGAAGTTTTTTGATAATTTATAATCTTAGCGTTAAACCTACTATTTGCCGCGCGACATAGATTAAAGCCCATAATCTGTTTGCATCGAACATAACGTTGGTAGATGTATTTGTCTGTGTCTTTTGCCTGCTAGTAAAATTTTTGTACAGTTCAATACTGAATAATGGCAAACTACATAAATAATAAAAATTATTGGGGTCATCGATGTTGAATCTTGCTGTAATTGGCGCTGCCGGTAGAATGGGGCGTAATTTAATTCAAGCCAGTTCTGAAAATCCAAACTGTCAATTAGGTGCTGCCATCGAGCATGAAAGCAGTCCGTTTCTCAATACGGATGCAGGTGAAATGGCAGGTATTGGTACGTTAAACAAAAAACTGGTCTCTCAGCTTGATGAAGCCACGTCTGACTTTCATACCCTAATCGATTTTACTCGACCTGATGTAACCCTTAAGAACCTTGCTACTTGTGTGGCACACGGTAAAAATATTGTTATTGGCACCACCGGTTTTAGTGAGGCTGAGAAACTACAAATACGAGAAGCATCGAAATCAATCGGCATCGTTTTTGCGCCAAACATGAGTGTCGGCGTAACCTTGTGTTTTAAGCTACTGGATATTGCAGCACGTGTTTTAGGCGATGATGTAGATATAGAAATTATCGAAGCACATCACAGACATAAAGTAGATGCGCCGTCGGGTACAGCTATTCGTATGGGTGAAGTTATCGCTGATGCATTAGGTCGTGATCTGGATGAATGCGCTGTTTATGGGCGTGAAGGTGTTACCGGCGAGCGTGACCGTAAGACAATTGGTTTTGAAACCATTCGAGCCGGTGATATTGTTGGTGACCATACCGTCATGTTTGCTGGTATAGGTGAACGTGTAGAAATAACGCATAAAGCATCTAGTCGTATGACTTTTGCGAACGGTGCAATCAGGGCCGCGCTTTGGTTAGAAAACAAAGGCAATGGTTTATATGATATGCATGATGTACTTGATCTAAAATAATTATTTAATGGGTATAGCCAAATATAAGGTGAAATAATGGACGGTATGAATGTTGTAGTAGTCTTTCCAGGTCAGGGTTCACAATCTATCGGTATGTTATCTGATTACGCAGAGACATGGCCACAGATTGAAGAAACATTCCAGCAAGCCTCTGATGTTTTGGGTTATAACTGCTGGGATATTGTTTGTAACGGCCCCGTAGAAAAAATTAATAAAACTGAAATCACACAACCACTGGTACTGGCAGCTGATATTGCTGTCATGCGTGTTATGGCGCAGCAGTGCATGCTATTGCCGATGGTATTTGCCGGGCATAGTTTGGGTGAATATGCGGCCCTGGTTGCTGCTGAATCGTTGACGTTCGAAGACGCAATACAACTGGTTTCCAAACGTGGTCAGTTAATGCAAGCCGCAGTACCAGAAGGTGAAGGCGCTATGGCGGCTATCATCGGTTTAAATGATGATGCCGTCATTCAAATATGTGCACAGGTAAGTAAAGATGTAGGCGAACCTGTTGAGGCCGTTAATTTTAATTCACCGGGTCAAGTTGTTATTGCTGGTACCACTTCGGCAGTGACGAAAGCTATGGAAGCTTTAAAAGAAGAGGGTGCAAAACGCGCCTTGCCCTTGCCGGTTAGTGTGCCGTCACATAGCTCATTAATGAAACCTGCGGCTGACGAACTTGCGGTGTATCTTAAAGACGTTAACATTAAAACACCGAAGGTACAGGTTATACATAATGTTGATGCCAAATCACATGATGATCCCGATGCAATTCGAGAAGCCCTGGTAAAACAATTATATAACCCGGTGCAATGGACGCATACTGTTCAGATAATAACCGACGGTGCTGATGTTGTTGTCGAGTGCGGACCAGGAAAAGTACTGGGTGGTCTGACACGTAGAATTAATAAAGAAGTGGCCAGCTATTCACTGGATTCGATGGCCGCTATGCAGAAATTTTTAGACTCGATGTCTGTCGAAGATTAAATTATTTAGCTAACCCCATTTGTATTTATACAAATGAAAAATATTAGCAAAAGTCCGTATAGGCAAGCGTAATATAATAAAGGTCATATAACGTTATGAAAAAAGAATTAGAAGGTGAAGTCGCGCTGGTAACCGGAGCAAGTCGCGGCATCGGTAAAGCCATTGCTGAGCAATTAGCCTCAATGGGCGCTACCGTAATTGGTACGGCTACGTCGGAAGGTGGTGCTGAAAGCATTAGCGCTTATTTATCTACCCTTGGTGGAAAAGGCATGTGTTTGAATGTTACCGATACAGATTCGATAGCAGCCGTAATAAAAACTATAACGACAGATCATGGTGCGATATCGATACTTGTCAATAATGCAGGTATCACTAAAGATAATTTGTTGATGATAATGAAAGAAGATCAGTGGAATGACATCATAGAAACAAACCTGACCTCTGTTTATCGTTTATCTAAGGCTGTTGTGCGTACAATGATGAAGGCGAGAAAAGGTCGAATTATCAATATTGCTTCAGTCGTTGGCCTTACCGGTAATCCTGGTCAGACAAATTATTCGGCCAGTAAAGCGGGTATGCTAGGTTTTACAAAATCATTAGCACGTGAAATTGGTTCCAGAAAGATAACGGTAAACTGTGTGGCACCTGGTTTTATCGACACAGATATGACACGTGAGTTACCCGAAGAACAGCGCACAGCACTAATTAGTCAGATACCATTGAATCGCTTAGGTGAGCCTGCAGATATAGCAGCCGCTGTCAGCTTTCTTGCCAGCCCTGCCGCAGCATATATTACCGGTGAAACCATTAATGTGAATGGTGGAATGTATATGCCTTAAATGGCTAAATATGACTGACATGCTAAAAATTTGATGTAATAATAATATTATTAAACTATTATTTACTTTAAGTTTTTAATATTAGTATTTGATTTTACA
>JAESSQ010000233.1 GCA_016764035.1 Gammaproteobacteria bacterium | reverse complement strand
GATAACGATTACTCGACCTTTTTGTCGCTGCTTAATATCCTCACCGAGCAAAAAACCTTTCATATCGATAATAGGTAACAAATTACCACGCACATTTGCAACGCCCACTATCCAGGATTTAACACCGGGAGCCGCAGTAAACTGTGGCAAATCCAGAATCTCTTTTATCTCTGACATCGCTGCAATTAACTTTGACTCACCAATTCGAAAACCAATACCAACCCAATCATCGGCAACCTGATCAAAGATAGGTATTTCAGCCGAACTCGCAATCGAACGACTTTCTAGTTCCAGTAATAAATCAAAAGGGTTACTCGTATTCATTGTTTATTCTTTTTACTGTCATATGCACGTTAATAAAGCTGTCATAATTTATTAACAAAATAATTTAGGCGGACAACACCATATTCACATGCTCGATCAACGCCTGCTCTTGCACCGGTTTAACAATGTAGTCTTTTGCACCCTGACGCATTGCCCATACTTTGTCCGTTTCTTGATCTTTAGTTGTCACCATAATGACGGGGATTGACGCTGTAATCGTGTTTTTTGAAAGTTGTCGTGTTGCTTGAAAGCCATTCATTCCCGGCATGACAACGTCCATTAAAATAAGATCTGGCATCTCAGATACTGCAACCTCAATGCCATCTTCACCCGACGCAGCCACCACGACCTCGTAACCGTTTTTACTTAACATGTTCGTTAATACATGCACCTCAGTCGGGGAATCATCTACGATCAAAACTTTTGCCATTATTTTTTCACCAATATTTCTTTAATTACTGAACTCGATATTTTGCTTTCACATCCATATTCAGCATCATTTTATTTATTTGCTATTTTGCCGGCGCATGATTTTTTATTGCGCCGATTAAATCTTCTTTGGTAAAGGGTTTTGTCAGATACTGTGTTGAACCAACAATGCGGCCTCGCGCACGATCAAAAATACTATCTTTACTCGATAGCATTATTACTGGTGTATCTTTAAAAGTTTTATTGTTTTTGATTAATGCACAAGTTTGATAACCATCAAGCCTGGGCATCATGATATCCACGAAAATAATATCTGGCTTGTTTTCTGCAATCTTTGATAAAGCTTCAAATCCATCAACCGCTGTTACTACTTCACAGCCTTCCTTTTTAAGCAGGTTTTCTGCTGTACGCCTTATCGTTTTACTGTCATCAATGATCATAACTTTTAAGTCATGCATCACGAAGCCTCATCAGCCATTGCTGTACCATATAAATTTGCCACAATTTGACAACCCCAAAAATAAGACTTTGCTAAAAGCCTAAAAAAGTTTCTTATTAATTTGAATGTAGACCACATTCTGTGTATTGCCAATATTTAATTGAAACGAAAACTATATTGGTCAAAAATTTGACTAAGCAAAACTACTTAAATTTTTTAGCCTAAAAATTAACAGTAATTTACTGTTAAAATAAAAACATAATTCTATGCATTACAACCTTGTTGGAGAAACTCGTGGTCATTAAACTAGGCGTTATTTTGGATCCTCTGCCATCTATAAACATTAAAAAAGATAGCAGTTTTGCCATGATACTGGCAGCACAGAAACGTGGCTGGGAAATCCATACCATCTATCAAGCTGACCTTTACACTAATAATGAAAAGCCGATGGCATTCAGCCGTATTACGCATGTCGATGACAACCCAAACAACTGGTATAACTTCAGTGTAAAGCAAGACATCGACCTTAGCTCTCTCGATGTCATACTGATGCGCAAAGACCCACCCTTTGATATCGAATATATTACCTCGACCTATATTCTGGAGTTAGCGGAGAAACGAGGTAGTCTCATCGTCAATAAACCCTCGAGCCTACGTGACAATAATGAAAAAATGTTCATCAGTCAGTTTCCGCAGTGCTGCACACCTTTTCTCGTCAGCCGTGATAAACGCCGGTTAAAAACATTCGTAACACAACAATATGAAACCGATCAACAAGACGTGATATTAAAACCACTGGACGGCATGGGCGGAACATCTATTTATCGAGTAAATCCACAAGACCCCAATCTTTCTGTGATACTCGAAACGGTAACGGAGAATGAATCTCGTACCGTCATGGCGCAACAATTTATCCCGGACATTATCCACGGTGACAAACGTGTTTTGCTAATCGATGGTGAAGCCGTACCTTTTGCCCTTGCCCGCATTCCCGCACAAGGCGAAACCCGAGGCAATCTAGCAGCTGGTGGCACTGGTGTTGGTGTAGAGCTAAGCGAACGTGACCATTGGATATGTCAACAAATTGGCCCCACATTAAAACAGCAAGGTATCTTATTCGCGGGCATCGATATTATTGGCAACTACTTAACCGAAATTAATATTACCAGTCCAACCTGTATTCGCGAACTTGATCAGATTTACGCTCTGGACATTGCGGGTGATCTAATGCAATGCATCGAAAATAAAATAAAACAATAACTGGCCGTATTCACTCTCACATTTTTGCAAAGCAGATGATAAAACAAACGCTATTCATTACCCTTATATTTTGCGCTGCACTTATCAGTGGTTGTGAAAAAACGACCAGGCAATACAGTTACAGTATTTTTGCTTTTGGTACATTGATAGACATAACTCTCTATGATGTTGATAGCGATCAGGCAGATACCGCCTTTGAACAACTGCAGCAAGATTTTGATTATTTTCATCAACATTGGTCACCCTGGACTGACGGGAATCTAGCAACGCTAAATACACAATTAAGCAAAGCCAACAACCAGGCAATACCTATTTATCTGCCTGAAGACCTCATACCATTAATTAAATTATCGATAACGTTAAGCGCGCAGAGTGACAATTACTATAATCCAACCATAGGAAACTTAATTAACCTCTGGCAATTTCACAAGTACCAGGATAACAACATCCACCCCCCTGAAGACGGACGCATTAAAACGTTGGTTAGGGATAACCCTCGAATGAGCGACCTCTCATTCAATAAAAATAATCAGCTGCTCAATAAAAACACCGCCGTTTCTCTAAACTTCGGCGCATTTGCCAAAGGTTACGCCATTGAGCTTGAGATGAAGCGGTTACAACACTTAAATATACATAATGCTGTTATTAATGCCGGTGGCGACCTAAGTGTTATCGGCCAACATGGCGACCGTTTATGGAATATTGGTATCCGTCACCCACGAAACAACACCATGCTAGCGAGCATCGAAATACAACCCAATGAAAGTATTTTTACCTCCGGTGATTACGAGCGGGTTTATCATTTTAAGGGAACACGCTTTCACCATATTTTAGATCCGCGTACGGGATATCCTACACAAGACGCACAGTCCGTTACGGTTTTACATGAAGATGCAGGACGTGCCGATGCCGCAGCAACAGCATTGTTTGTTGCTGGCAGAAAAAATTGGCAAAAAATCGCTAAAACTATGGACATAGACCATGTCATGCTAATTGATTCCAATGGCGACATTCATCTCACTCCAGCGATGGAAAAACGTATAAAATTTCTTAATAAATCATCGACTTCACACATATTTATCAGTGAACAACTATAATCGAACGTTACCAGGTCATGATAAATAAAGTCATTCAAATGCACATAAACGTTTGCCATCATAAAAGGCATCATGCGTAAACGTCGAACGATTCAAGTTAATGTTACCGATCACGACCGGTTTGGCATGACTTTTTTTCTTGCCACCATCTTTCATGGCATCGTAATTTTAGGTGTTAGCTTCAGCATTGCACCCTCTGCAGACAGCAAAACTTCACCTGCACTTGATATTATTCTGGTGCAAACGCAATCGCCTAACGATGTCGAGGATGTTGATTACCTTGCCCAGGTATCGCAGCAAGGTGGCGGCAATGCCGAAGAAAAAGCCAGACCTCAAGAATTATTTAGTGCCCCCACGCTGGCCAGTGAACCGGGCATAAGCAAACAGACCAGCGTAAAACAACAACAGCAACAAAAACACAGCGAACAATTAGCACTGCTCTCCCAAGCCGATGCCAGCTACGCAATACATAGTGAAAAAAACACAGACCTAACAAAAGATAACATCACGGTCGACAAAACCACACTTAACAATACACAGGCGGCTCGTCTCGCTGCAGAAATAAGTAACATTATCGAACAGGAAGCCAGTGTCAACAAAACCCAATATTTAAATTCAAGCACCAAGGCATTTACACCAGCGAAATACATGCGGCAATGGATAAACAGAGTAGAACGCGTAGGCAACCTCAATTACCCTGATCAGGCGCGTAGAAATAAATTAAGTGGCACCTTGATTCTCGATGTCGTGATAAGCGCAGATGGCAAACTTCTGAAAACAGACTTACGTCAATCGTCAGGCCACCAAATTCTTGATGATGCAGCAAAACGCATCGTTAAGCTGGCAGCACCCTTTTCTGCCTTTCCTAAAAAACTTCGTCAAGAAGCCGATGTTATTCATATTACCCGCAGCTGGGAATTTTTAAATAACAGCCGTATCCGAACACATTGACGCAATAAACAACCTCTGGAAAAAACTTGTCAACAAAATCTGAACAATCAAACTCGGTAAATAACGGTGATAACCTGACCGGACATTTTCTAATCGCCATGCCCTCATTAAACGATGGCTTTTTCAACCAAGCTGTTACCTATGTCTGCGAACATGACGAAAGTGGAAGCTTTGGCATCATCATAAATCAGCCAACCACGATCACCCTACACCAGCTGACCAAAGAAATGAAAATCACAACCGATAACGACTGCGATACGAACCAGCCAATTTATATAGGCGGGCCTGTTGATCAAGGCCGCGGTTTTATCCTCCACCAGCCCACCGGAGACTGGCATTCCAGCCTTAAAGTCAACGACAGCATGGCGCTAACCACCTC
>JAESSQ010000232.1 GCA_016764035.1 Gammaproteobacteria bacterium | reverse complement strand
TGGCAGCAAAATTAGACCATAGTTTTGTGCCATTAAACACGCCGCTACACAGTGGTCAAACCGTTGAAGTGGTTACTCACCAGGCTCACGACCTAATGCGGCCTGGCTTAATTATGTTGTTACCGTAAAAGCTCGAAGTAATATCCGCAATTACCTGAAAAATATGCAGGCTGATGAAGCGATGTCACAGGGTCGGCGATTGCTGGAACGCTGCTTAAAGCCTTTGGGTATGCGTCTGGATGATGTGAAAAAGAAAAACATGAAAGCCGTATTAAAAGAATACGGTTTTGATGGTATTAGCGAATTACTTGAAGACGTCGGTTTGGGCAATCGTCCACCCAGCTTAGTCGTGAAACGGTTGGTGCCAGAACGTACCTCAGATGGCGATTCTGAAGAAACCCGCGAGATGCAGTCACTGGTTGCGTTAGCAATAAGCGGTACAGAGGGCATGGTGGTTTCTTATGCGCGTTGTTGTTACCCGATTCCCGGAGACGATGTGGTGGCAAACCTTAGTAAAGGCCGAGGTATCGTGGTGCATCGTGAGGCCTGTAAAAATTTAGAAGCGGTTGGCAAACGTACGAACGCGGAAAATTATATTGAGGTGCAGTGGGCAGATGATGCCAGCGGTGAATTTAGCTGTGAAATAAAACTGGAGATAGAAAATAAATCGGGTTTACTGGCGAGAACCGCAACGGTTATTTCTGATTGCGGCATCGACATAGAAAACGTTCAAATGGAAGATCAAGACGGTTTTTCGATGAACCTTACTTATCAGATAAAGGTGGTGGATCGTAACCATCTGGCAAAATTGATGAGGCGTTTGCATCGCATGGATCATGTCATGCATATCGTGCGCTTATAATTAACAACCGTATTAAAAAAACACAGAGATAAAAATGGCAAAAACAATCATATCCACAGATAAAGCACCGCAGGCAATTGGTACCTATTCACAGGCGGTAAAAGTGGGATCAACGGTTTATCTGTCGGGTCAAATTCCACTGATACCCGAAACCATGGAAATGGTCGAAGGCGACATCAAAGATCAGATTCATCGTGTATTTAACAATTTACAGGCGGTTGCTCATGCCGCCGGTGGTGAGTTGTCAGATATCGTCAAGCTGAATATCTTTTTGACTGACTTATCTAATTTTCCGCATGTTAATGAAGTGATGGCCGAATACTTTCAGCAGCCTTACCCCGCACGTGCAGCGATAGGTATTTCTGCCTTGCCGAAAGACGCAGACGTTGAGATGGATGCCGTCATGGAAATTGATGGCTAATAGTACGGCTCTGGCTGCTATTGATGGAAGCTAACACGGCGGACAGTTTTGAGTACCAGTCGGTACAAATACTTAAAGGTGTAGGCCCGGCTGTTGCTGAAAAATTGAAACGTCTCGAAATATATACTATTCAAGATGTACTGTTTCACTTGCCGATGCGTTATGAAGACAGGACGACATTAACAGCACTGGGTGCGTTGCAGGTGGGGCAGCAAGCATTGGTCGAGGGTGTTATCGAGCATTGCGAAATAAAATTTGCAGGTCGTGGCCGCCGCACTCTATTGTGTTATCTCTCCGATAATACCGGTTCAATGGTTTTACGTTTTTTTCATTTTAATAAAGCACAGCAAAACAATCTTAGTAGTGGACGCAAATTACGCTGCTTTGGTGAAGTTAGGCGAGGCTCGACACGGCTAGAGTTTGTGCATCCCGAATACCAGTTATTGCAACAGAACGATGTAGCTATTGAGCAGTCATTAACCCCGGTCTATCCAAAAACAGACGGTGTGCATCAAACCTTACTCAAAAAGATACCGGAGCAGGTTTTGCAAATGGTTGGCTGCGGTCTTCTCATTGACTGGTTGCCTGAAAAGGTTATACAGCAGTTTGCGTTTCCCGATCTTACCAAAGCGTTATTTGATGTACATCGCCCTGATAAGCGCGAAAACGTATTCGCATTGAATGACTGCGAGACGAAAGCGCAGCAACGCCTGTTATTTGAAGAGCTGTTGGCGCACCAGTTAAGTCTTTTACAAGCAAGAAAAAAAATACAAAAAATAAAAGCGGTTAAATTAACGGTTGCCAAAGACAGCTATGCATCGTTTGTTAAGTGTTTGTCATTTTCATTGACGACGGCGCAGGAAAAAGTAATTGCTGAAGTTTTTGCTGATATTAATCACCATCGTCCGATGTTACGGCTGGTGCAAGGTGATGTCGGTTCGGGTAAAACTGTCATTGCGGCGGCGGCGGCGATGGCAGCGCTGAATGCCGGTTATCAGATTGCAATTATGGCGCCGACAGAAATTTTGGCAGGTCAGCACCACATAACATTCAAACAATGGTTTGATGAGAGCCATTGTTTGTTATTAACCGGTAAGGATAAAGGAAAAGGTCGTCAGAAAAAATTAGCACAGATTCGTTCTGGCGAGTATCCGATTATCATCGGCACACATGCACTCTTTCAAGATGATGTGATATTTAAGCGACTGGCAATTTTGGTGGTTGATGAACAACATCGTTTTGGCGTACATCAGCGTCTGGCACTGCGAGAAAAAGGCTATCGAGATGAAAATAATAAGGTTACCGTGCCGCATCAGTTAATCATGACAGCAACCCCTATCCCTAGAAGTTTGGCGATGACCGCGTACGCGGATCTGGATTATTCGGTTATCGATGAATTACCAAAAGGGCGTAAGCCGGTAACGACCGTCGTTGTTTCCAACCTGCGTCGAGAAGAAGTTATACAGCGAATTAAAAAAGCCTGTGAAAATGGTGAGCAGGCTTATTGGGTATGTACCCTGGTGGAAGAATCGGACGTGTTGCAATGTCAGGCAGCTGAAGTTACCGCCGAACAACTGACGGCAGAGTTGACGCATGTTCGTGTTGGCCTGGTGCACGGTCGTATGAAAGCGCAGGAAAAACAAGCCATTGTTGCTCAGTTTAAGAATCATGAAATTGATTTGTTAATAGCAACCACCGTTATTGAGGTAGGCGTGGATGTGCCTAATGCTTCATTGATGGTTGTAGAAAATTCCGAACGTTTAGGGCTTGCACAGCTGCATCAATTACGCGGCCGTGTGGGTCGCGGTGGCAAACAGAGCGCATGTGTGTTGATGTATCAGCCGCCTTTGTCAATGCAGGGCAAGCAACGTCTGAGTATATTGCGTGAAACCAATGATGGTTTTGTTGTAGCCGAAAAAGATCTGGCATTACGTGGCCCGGGGGAGTTGTTAGGCACGCGGCAAACAGGTTTAATGGAAATG
>JAESSQ010000231.1 GCA_016764035.1 Gammaproteobacteria bacterium | reverse complement strand
GGTGAAGCAGCAGGAAAATAATACAATACATAGTTTTATGACGATAGAAACGTTTGGTTGTACGCAAAAATTAGAGCTGATGAAAGTTAGAGAGCTTCTGAGTACATCTGAGTTCTTTTTTAAACCTATAGAAAAAAGTTGTGTAAAAATTGATTATGTTTCTATTATGCCGCTAACGCCTTCGAGTATATATTTTACTATTATTGATGTAGATGGAGAGAAAATTACGGCGAGCATTACGAAAAAAATATTTTAGTACTATATTTTTTTGTGGGATTTTTAAAGTCGTAAATTAGAGTGTGGTATCCGTAATACTAAAAAATTACTGAATTTTATAGTTGTGTCTCAGAACCTGTTTGAATTTTGATCTAAATAAAACTGATTGGTGCGAGTTGATAAAATATCAATCAAAACTATCATTGAATCATCAACCATAGTCTTGCCAATAAGGCTAGTTCAGTGTGAAAATCCTGAAACATTTCTTCTTCAATATGAGCAAGTTCATCGTATTCTATAGTGCCATCCATCAGAGAAGTGTGAATAACAGAAACGGTATCTCCACGTTCATCACTCCAGCTTGACCATGCGTCCAATAATTCCATATCGTTAATTCCATCGTAGAGCGGTATGGCAACACATGTGTGGCGTAGTTCTTTTCCTAAGGCGTATAAGATGCTGTAATTTTTTGTTTCCGACATTAATGATAGGGTCTCCTCAACGGTTAGTATATCGTCTGGATTATTGGGGTCGGACTTTTTGCGTAGTTCACTTTCGCGTAAATTTATAGAGCTGGCTATTTCTGTAGGTTTTTTTGAGGTGTTGTGTATGGTTTCGTATATGGCGTTGATAAGTGTTAGATCATTATTTACAGGCGTAGTTTCTGTGTGTCCAGAAAATTGTCTTAGTCGATCGAGTAATTCGAGTTGTCGTGAAAAATCAATAAACATTTCCGAGCGTATTTTTTGAAATTCAGTATTATCGATGCATTTATCCTGAAGTGCATCTCGTATTATTTTAGCTGTTATTCCGTGTTCCATATCACATGATGTCCATGCTTCAAAAAGCACCATGTCGCTGATGTTTTGAAATGTTTCGCTAGAAACACAAGCGTGATGTGTTTTTCTGCAGAGAAGCCGGAGGATGCTGATGTCTTGACTGAGATGCATAACAACAAGTGCCTCCTGCAGGTTCAGATGGGAGGATGTCATACGTGCGTTACATTTGTTGTGCAAAGTATTCGTATGTAGCGATAACTTTTCAGCCAGTAATTTAATACCACCTGAGTAAGCATGGCAGTTTTTGTGAACGGTCTCTTTTAGATTGCCCATGTGGTTTTTTTCAGTATTTTTAATCTTAAATTAAATAAACATTCTACACAGTTTTGAAACCACTCAGTCACTTATAAAGTTAAAAATGAACGTTACAGAAAATTAATTTATGCTTTTTGAATTATTTCCTTTACTAAAACCATGCGGTTGATGAAATAACAATGTGAATTAACACCAATGATTCACATTGTATTTAATGTAAATAATATGTAATTTTAATTAAACAATTGAGCTTGCTATTGATTGCTTAGTTAGTGATTTTTATGCACTTCATCAGTTGTTTAATGACCCTACGGGTTTACGTAGTTATAGGAGCGACGCATTCCCTATAAGCTAATTTGAACATATGAGTATTCTGCAATGTGTGAAAGTAAAACATAATGTTAACGAAGAAAGAGTCGGAGTTACTAAAGCATTTAGAAAATGGCTCAACTGTAAAAGAAGCTGGAGTGCATATGGCAATCTCTCTGCATACCGTAGATTTTCATATTCGAAATATAAAACGAAAGCTCGAAGTTAAAACTATAACCGCAGCTGTTGCACTAGCGATTAGAAGTGACTACCTGTAATTGCCTCCATAATGTTAATAAGAAAAGAGCGGAGCAAAAAAACAACTAATGATATCAACATATAAAATTAATACGCGTATAGACAATATTCGTCTGTTCTAAAAATATAAAACAATTTTTTACAATCAATCCAACCTGTAAGGAAAGGAACAAAATGATACTAATCAGTGAAAATAACAGACTATTAACATTCGTAAGTAGTACCTTACTATGTATGGCATTAACGGCTTGCGGGGGCGGCGGTGGCAGTGGCGGAGGTCAAGTTAACGGAGGAGGCAATGGCGGCATAGCAGACACAACTAAACCGGTCATTACGTTGACGGGAAGTGCGACGGTAAGTATTACTCAAGGTGACAGCTTCAACGATGCAGGCGCGACCGCCAATGACAACGTCGATGGTGATATTAGTGTCAATATAGCTGTTGGCGGTGATACAGTAGATACGACTACCGTAGGTAGCTATACCATTACCTATAATGTCAGTGATGCGGCGGGCAATTCCGCAACACAAGTCACGCGTACGGTAACGGTGAGCGCAGTCATATCAAATGGGATAATGTCTTTTGTGGCGTATAAGGTCGATGATGATTTGACCAACAACGATCGAATTTATACGGTAAGAGGCAATGGCACAAACCACCGGGATTTACATCCAAATATCCCTACCGGTGGTGAGATATCAGAATTTAGCTGGGCACCTGTAGCGAACGGCAGAATAGCTTATCTTGGTGATGTAGATACTGATACTATTAATGAACTTTACTCTGTTGAGCCAAGTTCAAACTTAAGAGTAAAACTGAACGGCAATCTACCTTCAGGTGGTGATGTAATTGAGTACCAATGGTCGCCTGATGGTACGAAAATAGCCTATAGAGCAAATCAGGATGACTTCGGCAAAATTGAACTGTATGTCGTTGACAGCGATGGACAAAACCGAGTGAAGGTTAATACCACTTTAGTTGGCGGAGGAAATGTCGAAGAATTTTCTTGGTCTCCTGCAAACAGTCATGTTTTTTATAGAGCCGACGCCGCAGTAAATGATCAGTTTAATTGGCATGTAGCAACTGCGAATGGCTCTACATCAAATCAAGTTAATGTTAACTTAGGTGCGGGAGAATCAATCGTAAGCCCAAGATGGTCACCTTTAGGTAACTATATTGATTATATTCATGACTTAGCCGGAAATGCTGATGTTGATCTTTATATTTACAAACTATCTGATTTATCAAATTCCAAAATGGATACATTCACATTTGCAAATACACAGAAATATGACTGGTCTGATAGCGAACTACATTTTGCCATCGGTCAGAATTTGGGTGGCATGTTAGTACATTCATTTGATGGCAGTTCTGTTGTAAATGTTCTAGATATTCAAGCGTTTGAATTTATTCCTAGCAGCGAGAATCTCGTTACGACTAAAACGATAGTCATTTCTCAATTTAATCATGACCAGGCCTTGGGTGTTTATGCATCTGACGGCAGTGTGATAAATTCTGAGTTTGTATATAAAAATGGTGCGGGAGGTGCGAATAATTTTAGTTTTTCACCGGATGCTCAGAAAATATTATTTAAATTCAATGGTAACTCAGCACCTGATGATCTATATGTTTATGATACGAGTACTAATTCAGCCATAAATCTTGATGCGGCTGTCAGTTCTGCACCTGATATTTCAGAAGTTACATGGTCGCAAGATTCAACTCGAATTCTCGTTAATAGGCAATTCTCGATAAAGTCATTGATATCACCTAATGGAAGCGGACTCGTTGATCTGGCCAGCAGTACATCCTCATCTTTGGGATTGTTAAGTAGTGCACAATGGGTAGGAAATGAAATCTATTTAGTTAGAAATACCGGCGTCAGCCCAGTATCTGGTGATATTCTTAAAGTGGATAAAAATGGGCAGACTCCGATAGTCATAGCTAATAGCCAGTCAACACATGCGTTTCATTGTACTGGCTTACCTTCATGCAATGTTTCTGAATTTAAGTCATCTAATAATGCTAGTTTTATTACTTATAGACGAGTAGGTAGCATTGTTTCTTCTGCGGGTGATGATTTACACACAATTAATGTAGATGGCACCGGCGACGTAAAAATTAGTATTGAGCTAGATCCTAGCCTTGGCCTTAGAATTTCTGAATACTCAATTCAACCAGTCATTTAATCCAGTATTGGATTGGGCTGCCCCTTTAGGGGTGGCTCGACTTCTTTATTGTTAGTTCCCCATATCGTTTTTGTTTTCTGTTGTGCCTAGTGTTCACGTTTCTATCAACCAGGCAAACCAACACAATATGCTTATATCGAATGGTTTAATTGAACAGCCAGGCATGTGTGATTAGATCTGTATTTATTTAAAAACATTAAACACTCGCAACTACTAGTTACAAAATGGTTATGGACTTACAATAATTAAGATCGCATACAGTGCTTGGTGGGTTACCGCCTAGGCAGTTGTTAAAAGCGGCATAACCTCTATTTTTAACTTCGGTTATTAATGGGGGATTACACTCCTATACTTGGTTGGTATTTTTGTCTCATAAAACAGAGCTGGCCTATGCCATTGTTTCTTTAGATGATTGTTACAGAGCTATAAACAGGCGATATAAGCAATTGTAATTTAGTTCTTGTAAAATAAAAAATTACTTTCTACTTTGCGTATAACTCTAGATCATACTAATCTTAAAATGTTTGATATTTTCTCTATTTAGTAGTCAATTACCGAAAAGTTTTCTCGTTGCCTTTTGAGCATACGAAAACGCCATTTAAAATCCAAACCAACTTGAATCTTCTTTTATATCACCGTGTTTATTTTCCCAGCTATCAAATTCATATTGGTCTCGACAGACTTGATATTTCCTATACTCGGTGGCTGATTTAGCAAATGCTGCTTGTTGTTTTTTTATCATTTTGAATCCTTGTTCTTGCAGAGCTGAAAAATTTCCTGTTGCCATTTTTTGTATAGCCAAAAAGTTTGCGTCAATCTCATTCCTTCCGTCTTTTCCATGAGATTCTGAAAATTTTGATACCCATCTATCGAAATACCCCCAACATACTTTTGAAATACCATTATCAATTAAAGTGAATCCTCTACTGCCAGAAAGACCTTCAACCATTATTGACATATTTTGTTGCCCTTTGTTTACAAGAGAGCCACTACGTCCAGATATCTGTAAGAAATAGATGTCTTTTTCAACCAACGATCTTGAATAATTTGCATTTTTTGTTATTAAATTAGAACAATTAGGAAGACATTTAAAAAAGGCGGTTCGAGATTTTTTGATTTTTTGTTCGAGCTGAGCAATTTGAGAACCATAAGAAGCAATCGCGCTAACGGCTTCCCCAGCTTGCTGACCGATGGAATCAAAAAATATTTCAGATGGAGTCATCAACTGTGCGTAGTGTCGTTTTGGCTGTTTGGGTATTTTATAGTTGCTTGAAGAACTCCAACTGGTTGGAAACTTAACTGATGCGTCGGCTGTAGTGCTTTTTTCTGCTTCTATCAACCATTTGTACTGAGCATCGTAAAGAGTTTCCGCGATATTAACAAATGGAGAGCCGCCTGAATGTCTAGCATTAAGGTAGCTAGATTTGAATGATTGTAAACCTAACGCGCTTAATGCATTTTCCTTTTTACCTATTCCAAATCCAATGTCCCAGAGCTTTTGCCAAGCAACAACTTGTAGTCTAATAGGTTTTGATGTTTTTTGACTCCAATTTCTATAAACTCTGGAATCATTTTTTGAAATGCTGGAAAGCTCTTTAGAAGCGGAATTAGAGAGTTTTCTTAGTATTTTCGGTGCAATATCGCGTGCATACTTCACGATTTCAGTCCTCACACTATTGTTTGCTGAGGTTTTCCATTTGGAATTAAGATCTTTTTCCGCCTTTATTAACGTTGTAAGATATTGATTTTTCTTATCATTTGTTAAAACCGAATCAGACGTTTCCGAAATGTATAGCTTCACTAATTTAGAAGAGCAGTTTTCGTATAGACATTTCTTATTGTTTTTAGGAGGCATATAGTTTTCTTTTGTTAGCCCCTCAGGGAAATCACTAGTACTGCATTCTATGGCAAAACAAAATTCGTCTAGATAAAAAACAGCACCCTTACTTGTCATTTGCTTAGCAAGTAAACCATCTATAGCTCTTGTATATTGTAACCGCCATGCTTCTCTCAAAACGGCAATCGTTTCTCTAATTGTATAAAAACATAGTCCACTTTTACTATCTATTCCTAAATTTGTATTTGTTGAGCGAACGCTGCATAACTCGATTTTATTTTTAAAGGTTAGGTTTTGTGTTGGGGAAGAACTCAATATAGAACTCCAATAGTGCAAAGGATCTATGAGTTTTGTTCTTACAATGTCATTTGCTTCTTCAGCGGTAGTTATACCACTCAGACTTCTTGGTATTTTAGACAGTAACTCTATAGTGCGCGAAAATATATCTTGCATCCCCGGATAGAATATTTGCTCTGCCAATTGATGCTGTCGATTAATCGCAAAAACAACCCTTGACCGACTCTCTTTATTCGTTCGCGAGGCTGACTTATAAATGTTTTCGCCTTTTTTGCTTAACTCTTTTATTTTTTCTTCAAGCTGCTTAACCTTTAGTCTTATCTCTTTCATTGACCAAGGTTCGTTCAAAGGAAAAGGGGTTTCTGAAACGAGTTCTCTAGCAATTTCTCTCGGATGCATACCGCCAACAAATAACCACTTCAATGCTTCAGAGGTATACAACAAAGGTAGTTTTTTGTCTTTAGATAATTCTTCAGATATCTGTAAAACTACACTATTGTTCGAAAGAATCGAATTAGCAACTTTTGCTCTGCTTGCTCTTAATTTTTTAACCTTTGCATTGTCACCATTTTGTTCAGCGATAAACATCGCCTTACTCATGCGATATTGTGTAGTAAATTCTTCTTCGTTAGATTGAGCTAAAGAGTCTAAAAACCTAATGTTTCTGTCAATTTTCAATCCATGACTTAATCCATCTTTAGACAATGTAATGTTACCAACTTTAAAATTGTAGTATGCGTTATAGATATCTGGGATATCATTGCCGAGCCGCTTGATCAAGTCCAATTTGACATAGTTAACAAGTTTATCTCTATCTTCGATTAACGTTTCGAGCTTCCGTACATCTACCTTGACGTTTAAAGTATATGAACTTGGTTTATATAATTGTTTTTTTCGCCATCTTTCCACCCAACTTTTATTAATCTTACTTTTCAACGAAAAACTATAAGAGCCTGGAATAGTAGTCTTTGCGTCGGAAATATAAAAACCTAATTCAAATATACTTTGTAGCGCCTTTTCATCGTTTGTAAATTTTGCAGCTTCTGCTAGCATTGAAAATTTGTTAGTCGAATTTGATTGATAACCTTTTCGATTTAACGCAGAACCTGTTATTGGTTTCCACTTATTATTATGAGAATAGTATTGGTAGGCTCGCCGTTCCACGTCCTTGCCTTTAACCAAAAAAGTGACATTCGCTCCTATACTCCCTGTTTTCCTGTCTTTCTTAGCGCGCTCAAGCAACTCTATCTTCATCAAGCTATCTATATTCCCGCCGGCAGTAGCAGCATTTTGATATCTATCAAATTCGACTAAAAATCCGTAGCTCGCATAAGCTCTAGCAAATGAAGGAGGTCTTAAATCGCTTATTTTATAGTTTCTGGATTTAGACTGTGTCATTGAAGGAGATTGACTATCCTTTAATTGCTTTATTAACTCGTCAAAACTAGATTCTTTTTGTTCACTCTTGGTTTTTGCAAACTTCTGCCGTTTTTCAATATTTTTCTTTTTTCTTTCAATATAAGCTAGGTTATTTTTTGCACCAGTAGCGACTATTGTTCTTGGATTCTGTTTAAGTACAGAAGTAAATATTTTTTCTGCTTTTATAAGTTCGCCACTATTTAAAGCCTGTTGTCCTTCTTTGTATAGTTTAGATATGTCACGGATATTTTTTTGTCTTTTCTCTTGTTCCGCAATTTTAGCATTACGTTCTTTGTTGACCATCCCAAGATATTTTTTAGCTTCTGCCGCTTGCTTACTATTTGGAAAGTTGTCAATCACTTTATTTAACCAATTTCTCGCCGCTCTTTTTTTATTTAGTTCCATTCGAGACTTACCCATTATCAAGTAAGAGTCGACAATATTAGCACCTTGTGGATATTGCCTAATATATTTAGCTATACTTTGTATTCCTTTGGTGGAGCTCTTATTTTCTAACTCAGTAATAGCATTGTTAAAAAAAATAACGGCCTCTTTCATATTTATTCGCTTAAGGGTTAAAAGATGTTTTTTTGCCTCTACAGCGTGCTCACTATTTGGAAAATTATTGATGACTTTATAAAACCATATTTTTGCTGCTTTTTTCTTCTTTACTTTCATTCGATAATTACCCAATATCAAGTAAGAGTCGACAATATTAAATCCTTTCGGGTATTTCGCTATATATTGATTTATTTTTTGTATACCTTTAGATGGATTCTTGTTTTTCAGCGCAACAAGGGCATTTTTATACAATAGGGATGCTTCGTTAGCATCTATTTGATTTAATGCTGCTAGATGTGATTTTGCTTCGATCGCTTGTTTGCTATCAGGGAAACTATTGATGACTCTGTGAAACCATATTCTTGCTGCTTTTTTTCTATTTAGTTTCATTCGAGATTTACCCATTATTAATCTAGCATCAACGATGTTAGCGCCATTCGGATATTTTCCAATATAGTTGATTATTTTTTTTATGCCTTTAGCTTGTTTTTCATTCTTCAATTCAATGAGAGCTTCATTAAACAAGTTTGCAGCTTGTTGACTACCAGGGGAATTAACATTTGAAATTTCAGAAACCTTAGTTTCTATGGAAAAGTCACCAGTTAAATTCACACTAACAGAGTGAGAAGCACTAGCAGCATTCAAGTTAGATTGTGTAAAAATTATTTTACCCGAAGCGTCTTTTAGCGTGATATCGTAAATATCACGATTAAAATGGCTGTCGGCGCGACCGTACAGTATTATTGAGTCTAATTCACTTTCTGAAGCCAATGTTATATTTAATGAAGCAGTTTTATGACTTCGGTTTGAATGAAATATTTTAGGGTAGCTGTCAGGTCCGACACCTGAAATTGCGTTGATTGCTTTTGCATTTCCATAATGTGCAGAGGATGTCGCAATCGCGCCTTCCGTTGCAAGGGCTAAATCTTTTCCCGATTCAGTTTGGGTTGCGATAACTTCCGAAATTTGAAGATAGCCAGAAATATTTGACTTGGATGCAGTGATGACGATTGTTTTAACGCCACTCAAACCTGCAAAAGAAGCGTTACTAAATAGAGCCAATAAAGAACTAAGAAAAAAGGCTCTAATAATGTACTTATTTAGATTTGATTTTAAACACCTTTTCATTGGTTATCCTTATGTAATAATTTTGCGAATGGGTTGTGTTTGTATTCAATACTCTAAACATAATGTTTAGAGAGCTAACTAGACTTTTGAAAAAAACATTATTAGTAAACAATTTATCTGTGATAACACGCTCATTACCTTTGTTAAGTTGCTAATTAGCCATTAAGTTATAAATATAATTAATTGTTATCTTGAGACATTACAGCCAATTAATCTACTTTTAAATATCGATAGTTAACGTTAATTAACGAGACTTAAGAAATAATTGGTGCAAGTATTATCCAATTAGACTGAAAATTAAATTATCTAGGATATTTGAACGGCTTAACTTTATGTTATTTATATTTCGCAAAACTAGGATAATCTGTAAATCCTATAGAAACAACACAGCATTACACCAAAAGGGATTATTAAAGGTGTGCGTGATGTTTTAGAAGCGGGTTACGGTGACAAGCATTCAAGAAAGACCGTCGAACTACAAAAAATCGCTGAAGAAAAAGCGACCTATCAGGCGATGACAGCAAAACAATTTACTAAAGCACTGGAACGACTCGAAAAACAAATGTACGAGCACTCACGTAATCTTGAGTTTGAAGAAGCGGCAAGCGTAAGGGATGAAATCGAGCGCGTTAAGCAGATTGTGATGATTGGTTAATGTAGGGGCTCGGATTGATTGGTAAGGTATTTGTTTAAAAATGATAATTCAAGTCGAGCTGGGCGAAATCATCGAATCTGAAACTAAACAAAGGGCGATTTTCTTTAGCGCCATGAAAGGTTCTGATTTGTGCTTCCAGTGTCC
>JAESSQ010000230.1 GCA_016764035.1 Gammaproteobacteria bacterium | reverse complement strand
GCTCGTAAACCCAGCCTTTTCGACGCAGGCAGGCACGCACAGCAAGCATTACATAAAAAGCTACGCCAACACCCGCGATAACTTTTGACGGAAATTCACACTCAGGTTGATTTGGATTAACGATGGCCGCAGCCTGTGGCAGTTCATCAGCGGCCAAATGATGATCGGTGATGACTACCTGAATGCCAAGTTCATTTGCGCGCTCAACACCTGCAATACTTGAAATGCCATTATCAACGGTAATAATTAAATCGGGTTTTGTCTCAAATGATGTTTCGAGCTTGGATTGAGATGATAGCCCAGCAGCAACATCAACAATCTGCGGACTTAACCCATAACCAAAATCAAATCGATTGGGCACAAGGTAGTTAACATTGTTTAAGCCAAAGGCTTTAAAGCTACGCATCATCAAGGCACACGATGTCGCACCATCTGCATCAAAATCACCAACAATTACTATGCGTTTTTGTTGCATGATTGCTTTGGTAACAATCTCGGAAGCAAGATCTATGGATTTCAACAAAGAATAGTCAAGTAGATCTTTAAGGCTATAATCAATTTGCTTTAATTTGGTCACACCTCGATTAGCGTATATTTTTTTTAACAGCGGATGCAGATTACTCGCCTGTAGCTCGTCGCTTATTTTATTATCCTTGCGAACGATCAAAGATTTCTGCCCTGACGATTTCATCGATGTCGATACAGAAGGTTTAATAACATCTGACATGTTGCTCTAACTTTGCCTGTTGCCAAATTTTTAAAAAATCATATTTCGAAAAATAATATTTTTTGCCCGCACAGGGGTACAAAATAATTTGTATATCATTTTTATTTGCCATCGTTATTAATGGATATAACCACTGCTCCAGCAGCATTATTAGTTTATCCAACCATAAGGACACATCCGTGTAATTAACCAAATGTTCCATCGCTGACAAGTGTAAAACATTTAGGCTGTTGTTGTTACCGGCTAAGGCTTTATACACCAGTAGCTGTTGTATGTAGTCACTCGTATTAACAGGTAACGGCATATAGTCACTACCAACAAGATCGGCGATTCCTTTCAATAAACTATGATCACTGCAAACACTTGTTATCTTATTATTATTAAACGCTAGCTCATCGATATCAGGCAAGCCACCACAACCATGAAACCACAGGCTATTGATAATGTCTTGCGCTGAATCTTCACGATGACTATTGACCTCGTGTGCATGCAGTAACATCTGTGCCTCGGTAAGTAGCTGTCGCCATCGCGTTGCATCGTTACCTTCGGGTAAAATAAAATTGATGTTTCGAGAAACAGCGTCCACTAAGGCTGTGGTTTTTATATCGATGGCGTTATTGCTGGCAACAATCCATTGTTTATTATCTATCGCAAAGTATTCCAGGTCATCCTGCTTAAAGTGACTATTTAATGCTTGAAGTAGCTGACTAGATTCTTCTTCGTTGATCGTTAAATCTTCAGCTGATGTTAAAACCGCCTGATTCATATCTGCCTGTAAATGAACAGGGTCTGCAAACATGTAATGTTTATTTTCATGATAAAGATTTTTAGCTAACAAGGTTAACGCCGTAGCAGGAAAATCATTATTAAATTTCAGATGAAAGATTGATGCTAAAACATCATGAAGATTTGTTGCTGAGTTAAAATTTTTGGCCTGTGATAAACGTTTCAACCAGGCATTACATGCAACACTTTTTTCCAACACATCTGTTGCCGCAAGCGGGCCGCACAGTCCTGGAACAATGATATGTAACTTGGCCTTAACTGTCATACTTTGCCTGTATTAAATATTTTTTAGTCACACTGTTGCTGGCGACGTATCTCATACAAACACACCGCCGTTGCCACCGATATATTAAGACTTTCAACACTGCCTTGCATAGGAATTGAAACTAACTCATCGCAAGCTTCACGTGTTAAGCGTCGCATACCTTTACCTTCAGAGCCCATAACAAGCGCTAAGCGATTATTGCCAGAAGTGTTATTGCTGTAGATAGTCTGGTCACAATCATCACTGGTACCGATAAGCCATACATTACTTTGTTTAATTGTTTCCAACGCGCGCGCCAGATTAGACACCATAATATATGGCACTGTCTCAGCCGCACCACTTGCAACGTTGCGAATGACAGGCGTTAACGCAGGACTACGGTTTTTTGAAACGATGACTGCATCGACACCTGTCGCATCAGCCGTACGCAGGCAGGCACCAATATTATGCGGGTCTTGCACTTCATCCAGCACTAACAACAGCACAGAATCTTTTTCTAAAATTTCTTCCAGTGAAACAGCATCAGAATTACTACGACGAATCTCTGCGACCACACCCTGATGACGAGACCTGGGGCATTTTTCTTTTAGCTTATCGTTAGTGATCGTTTGTATGGTGATGCCTGAATTTTTAGCCAGATCGATAATTTTTTTGACCCGATTATCATTACGTCCTTGCTGCACAAAAACCTGTAACACATTTTCTTGCTGGTTTCTGAGCACCGATTCGACGGCGTGTATGCCGTAGATTAATTCCTGTGATTTTTTTGCCATAATTTAATGCAATATTAGACGCAATGTATCAATGATGTATCAATGATGTATCAAGCTTTAGAGAACCGTTTCAGGATCTATATAGTTGTGTGTACACAAAAAACTCTATCAAATGAACTGTCATCTCGACTAACAGGAGAGATCTTGATAGTCAAAATAAAAGATCTCTCCTGTTAGTCGAGATGACACTAGTACCCGCCACTAAATAGTCTTAGTTAATCTTTTCGTTTGTTAACTCATGCACCTTCGATTTAATAATTCGTTAATGTTCCGAAATCAGTTCAAAATCAATCTTACGTTCATCCATATCAACCCTGGCAACTTTGATACGTATTTTGTCATTTAAGCCAAACTGAATACCACGGTTCTCACCGACTAATTGATGGGTTTTCGGGTCAAACACATAATAGTCTTTAGGCAGATTTGTAATATGAATTAGCCCTTCGACAAAATGCTCATTCAATTCAACAAACAAACCAAATTGCACCACACCCGTGACATGTGCATCGTAGGTTTGGCCAATTTTATCCAGCATGTATTCACATTTAAGCGCAAACTCCGCATCGCGTGTTGCCTCATTTGCACGGCGTTCATTACTTGAACAATGCTCACCCATCTGCGCCATTCTATCTTGCGTATATTGATAATCTGCTTTTTTATGTTTACGTACAATATGTTTCAAAGCACGATGTACCAACAAATCAGGATAACGACGAATAGGCGACGTAAAATGGGCGTAATGCGTTAACGCCAAACCAAAGTGCCCAGAGTTTTCTGCTTTATATATAGCTTGTTTCATCGAACGCAGCATCAAGGTCTGAATCATATGAAAATCGTCACGTTGTTTTATTTCAGCACTTAATTCCGCATAATCGTTTGAGACAATTTTTCTTGAGGACGCACCTAATTTCAAACTAAGATCGGATAAAAAACCACGCAAGTCGTCTATTTTCTCATCGGCTGGATCTTCATGCACACGATACAGACAAGGGTTTTTACTTTTCGCGATAAATTTCGCCGCACACACATTCGCTGAAATCATGCATTCTTCGATTATTTTATGCGCGTCATTGCGAACCGAAGGTCGAATACTTTCTATGCGTTTATCATCCGTGAAATTTATAACCGTTTCGGTGGTATCAAATTCGATAGTACCGCGATTTTTTCGCGCTTTAGACAGTGCCTGATACATAGCATTGAGGTTAACAATATGCGGATATACCTCTGCTGTAATCTCACCTGTACCCTCACCCGCCAATGCATCGGCAACCTGATTGTAAGTTAATCGCGCATGCGATCGCATGACAGCTTCTTTAAAATCGTAACTGTCTACTTCTCCCTGTTGATTGACAAACATTTCACAGACCATGCACAAGCGATCAACATCAGGATTAATCGAACATAAACCATTAGATAATGCTTCGGGTAACATGGGTATAACACGGCCAGGAAAATACACTGAGGTCGCCCGTTCATAAGCTTCTTCATCCAGCACGGAACCAATGTCAACATAATGTGCCACATCAGCAATAGCAACAATTAGCTTCCAACCACCTCCTTTTGACGCAGCACGTGGCTCACAATATACGGCATCATCAAAATCTCTGGCATCTGCACCATCAATAGTGACTAAAGGTGTCTTACGTAAATCAAGGCGATTATGCTTGTCTTTATCAGCAACACTGTCACCAAAATTATTTGCCTGCTTAATCGCTGCATCGGGAAAATCGTAAGGAATACCGTGGTTATGGATAGCCATTTCTATCTCCATACCCGGGCCCATATGCTCACCGATAACACCAATAACCTTACCCACCATCTGCTTTCTTTTGGTTGGTTGGCTGATTATTTCGACCTTAACTATCTGATCGACAGACGCATCCGCAATCATCTCCATCGGTATTAAAATATTTTGTGAAATACGCTTATTGTCAGGCACAACATAAGCGATACCATCATCTACAAGCAAGCGACCAATTAAAGTCTTGTTTGCTCGTTCGACCACTGAAATGATAGAACCTTCTAATCTGCCACGACGATCTACACCAGAGACTGTTGCTACCGCATGGTCACCGTGTAATACCCCGCGCATCTGCTTGGCACTTAAAAATAAATCATCACCACCTTCGTCCGGCACCAGAAAACCAAAACCTTCAGCATGCGCAATGACATGACCTTTTATAAAATGTTTTTCATCAACCGGCAAATAACCACCACGACGATTTTTCACTAACTGACCATCGCGCACCATGGCAGACAAGCGACGACTAACGCCCTCTTCCTGATCTTCCCTAACCCGTAACGCTTTGAATACAGATGACTGTGTCATCATGCCTTCTTTGGTTATGGTTTTAAGAATTAAGGTACGACTGGCGACGGGGTTATCGTATTTTTTAGCTTCTTGTACAGCTTCGGGGTCGCGTGGTTTACGAGAACGTTTAATAGCGTGCTTTTTTGCACCTCTGTTTTTATTTTTTGGAACAACTTCTTTTGACGAAGACTTTTTATTGTTTTTTGGAACAGACTTTTTTGATGAAGACTTTATTGATGAAGGCTTTATATCATTCTTTTTCTTCGTGGTTTTTTTTACTTTTTTACGGAGGAGAGACTCAGCCGCTTTCTTGATTCTTTTTAACATACTTGGTTTTTTCAACACTATAATAATGGAATGGTTGGCTATCGGTTTGATAACCAAATAATTTTACACTGGCAAATTGACAATGGGGTTACCGCCTTGTAAAGTTCGCTGCTTGAAAATTCAGCACTCATGCCGAGGTGGCGGAATTGGTAGACGCGCTAGCTTCAGGTGCTAGTGAGCTTTGGCTCGTGGAGGTTCAAGTCCTCTTCTCGGCACCATAATCTAATATAAATCAATTTGTTACCATGACTTATGTAAAATACTTTTAAAGTTTTTCGCTATACGTCGTTTCAAGTTACGAATTGTACCATCTATCATAGGTTAGTAACCATTATCATTAATTAATGAAAAACACCTGTTTGAATCGTGACCATTCCCTTGCTGATTTCGCGACGTGGCTACCTGTTAAGTCGGCATTCTTTTATCAAATGACACTATCGAAATAGTACACTGAATCTTGTGTTCTTTTTCTCCCTATCAGCAAGAACACCAACCCCGAAAAATATCCGTTAGATGAACTCACATTCTGCTTTGTAAACGTGTTTGGTCAACTGTAAAATTACCGCGAGAGTTTATTAACGAGACAAGAGCCTTTCATGCATTATTGCCAACGCCGTTTTTCCAACTTCGGTCAGCGGATGGAATGGCTCACGACAATCACCCATCGGGATACCTTCCAGGTCAAGAAGATATTTCAGTGAACGAAACACGCCGTGCTCAATAATAACAACGATAAGTTCATTGATTTCACGTTGCATGGCAAGCGCTGCTGGCATGTCATTTGTCGCAAAGGCATCGAACAAGGCACGAAACTTGTAACCCTGCACGTTCTGGGTCGAACCGATCGCACCGTAGGCACCCATCGCAAGCCCTGCGAGAACAGCCTGGTCATATCCATCAAAGATCAGCTTAGTCGGGTTTGCACGCACAAGTTCCTCCATCGCGAAATAGTCTGACGCCGTATTTTTCAAGCCGACAACATTTGGTAAGTTGAGTAATTCTGTCATCTGTTGAGTACTGAATGACACTCCCGTAAGGGAAGGAATGCTATAAATAAGAAATGGCAGGCCTGTTAATCCGGCCAATTTGCGGTAGAAATCCTTTAGTTCATGCCATTCGTACTGGTAGTAGAATGGCGGAATAGCTGAAATAGCGTCATAGCCTGCATCCGCTGCCACTCTGGCAAGGCGGTTAGACACACGCGGATTCAAGTCACCTACCTGGGCAATAAGTGGGATTCTTCCATTCGCCGAGCGAGCGACAGTCTGCAGTATTGTCACCCTTTTTTCAAAGGCTTGTAAAAAAGTCTCGGCAGTGCTGCCGCCAACATATAGCCCGTCAACTTTTTGATCAATATTATGATTAACCAATGCCTCAAGTGCGTCTTCATTGATGGTTTCCCTGGAATTACTGTAGGGGGTTAAAAGAGCAGCATATGATCCGGAATTTAAAGGCATCTTATTTCCCTGAGGTTGAATAATTTCACTAAGCATCTAATAGTGTATCGCGAAAAATAAATGCTCAAACATTCCTGACCTTCTTATTTTGTGCGGGAAACAATTGAGCCGCGACCAAACCAACCGTGATAGACACTAATAGCGCAACAGGCCCAATCCATTGAAAACTGATTGGGTCTTCACAGCTTGTCCATGTGGTACCCGTTGCGGCATCTGTTTTAATAATCAAAGCAGAATTAAGCGAAGCTGGTTCGATACCAAACTGGGTATGCAAGAAATAGACTAACGGCCCAGAAAATGCAATCAGTGCGGCGACGAT
>JAESSQ010000229.1 GCA_016764035.1 Gammaproteobacteria bacterium | reverse complement strand
GCTCAACTAGACGACTTTGTTTATACTTACTTAACCTACTTTTTCGCATTCAACCATCCTAGATAATTTTAGTTATCTAGGACAGCCCCTTAATTTTTATTACCTTATTCTCTAAAAAACGTCTACATACTATCAGCGTAACAAGTTACTCAACCCTTGCACCTGCTAAAGACACTTAAACAACACAAGCTTACTCGTATTAAATCTTATGTGTTGTCGCCAAGGCTTTCAATCGACTATCACCTGGCTTTATTCACAGCCTTTAGTAAATACCTAAATATAATTGCTGTTTTAATTATTTAAGCCATCATCTTGAAACATATCCAAAAATAAATTTAGACACAAAATAACTATACCTGAAAGCAAACCAGCAACACCAATGTAGCTAAAGATTTCTGTTATGAAATGATGATGTGCCGCACTTCTGCCTAAAGAGGGCGCAAGAATAAACATGGCAAACCACGACAACGGATACAAACCACCTAGCCCAATTAAAATAGCCGAAATAGATTTCAGCTTTGGCTTTAAACTAGACACCAAAACAAGAAGTATCAATCCAATAGAAAATGCTGCAATGCCAGTGGCATGAAAATGTGAACGCTGTGCATAGCGCCATATCTTGCTGTTGCTTTTATCATCATGAACGTCAGCATGCAGTGCAACACCTTCCGTAATATAAGACTTTACTTCATCTTCGTAAATACCAAAAATAATCCCTAGACCAACCCCAAATATCAAGGTTAACATAACAAGAAAAAGCCCTATTTTCACATACCTTATATTTTTATTCATATTCTCTATACACCAACACCATTATTATGCTCTAGCTTTAATAGTCTTTTCTTCACCGACAAACCGCCACCATAGCCAACAAGCTCTCCATTACTACCAATGATACGATGACAAGGTATTAATAAACTTATGGCGTTTGCACCATTTGCATTGGCTACTGCTCGTACAGCTTTTTCATTTTTTATATTTTTAGCTATTTGCAAATACGATGATGTCGCTCCGTATGGAACGTCTTTCAATGCACGCCAAACACTTTCTTGAAAGTTAGTACCAACTGTTACCAAAGGGAGATCAAATTCCTTTCTACTACCACACAGATATGCATCCAGCTGTTTTCTTGTTTCTTTTAAAACGCTATCATCTATTTCTACATATTCAGCGTTAAAACCTTTTTTTAGTCTGTTGTCGACTGACGTTCGCATACGTCTATATCGATAATCAAGCAGGCATAGCTTGTCTTCGAAAGAACCTAATATAAGCTCACCTATTTTTGTTTTATAGTACTGAATATTTATGTTCTTCATGCTTGTTTACTAATCACCACTCATGAATTTTTTTTGATATGTGTTGGTTTGCTGTCGAGACTTGTCTGATTTTTTTCTAACCAGTATTCCTTTATGCCAGCTTCACCTTTTCGCTCTGCCCAATTGTTTAGTTGATCTCTTTCTTCAACAAAGTCAAAAAACGGTACGCCCATACCACAAGATGTTTGCACCATATCAATAGTCATGTCGAAAATTTGCCTCGCACCAACGACATCCGATAATAAAGAATACAATTCATCCCACTGAGAATCGTTTTTATGAATCACTTTTGCATGACCATAGAGACGCAATATTTTTGGATCACCTTCGAACGAAGCAAACATTATCGTCATGCGATCACTTTCCTGGATATGTGCGGCTGTTTCGTTACCACTGCCCGTTACATTTAACCATATAACACGCCTACCTCCTAAGACACGTAAGGAATCCATGCCTTTAGGTGATATGTTGACACGGCTATCCGCCGTTGCCGTACCAACAAAAAATAATTTTTGAGCTTCAATAAATAGCTGATGTTGATCGGAAACTTCAGAATATAGTTTTCCCATTTTTTATTTCCTTTACGTGTATAACCTACTTACGACTTTAAAAATATTAAGCAGTCTCACACAAATAATATTTCGCTTTAAATTTAGCACTAAGATTAAGTGACTTATTTTTTTACGTTAGCACTTTCGCCACTTATAATACTGTTAAAACTAAAACCCCTATCAATTCTAGAAAGCTCTTCAGATACTTTCTTCGATAGTACGCGGGTCGTTTCCTCGGAATAAACAACATGCCTCATCAGTGTTTCTGCATAGGTCTGCTGTTCTTTATACTGGGAGTAAAAAGCAAACATCAATACGGCAATACCTGTAACTGTCGTTTGCACAGTGGCAGATTTAACCCATTCCCATCCACTAATCTTTGACTTGAAAATAATACTTAGTGACGGCCAAAGCAATACTAGCAAACCGAACACAATAGAAAAACAGAAGAATATTTTATTTAGAATCGCATAACTTCTAGCTTTGATATAGATATCATAGGTAAGTAAATATTTTTTCTCAGCTTCAATTTTTTCGTCCTCCTCAGCCACATCCATTACACTTTTTGCGTAACTAATAAGTAACGTAGCACTTGTTTGGTTAGGGTTAAAAACGGCATCTTGATTCTTCTCGGCATAAGCATTTAGACTTGAAATGATCGAAAGAAACACGACAAGGAATTTTTTCATTTTATTCTCCTAATGCAAACACAGTACATAACCAGTTATTTATTCACTGTCTATCTAAACGGCAGGGTGTATAAAATGACCAGACTATAATTCACTAAACCTACCATCTTTTTTAACTCGACTAAATTAGTCTTATTTTATACAATCACACATAATTAAAACCAAGAGATATCGTTTTCTGCATGTCATTTTATATCTATCATAACTTGGTCCAATATCGATGATTTAATCTCTTCATCAGGATAATATTTCTTAAACTTTGTCAACTCTTCTCTCGCCTTCTCAATGTAACCTTGATTTATTAGCATTTTTATTTCTTGTAACCATTCATTTGCTAAAGGAATTGTCTGGCTAAATTCACTTGATATTAAAACATCAGTAGATATTTTTTTCTTGGCACTTGGTGAAAATTCATTGACTGTCGAAATTTTAGACTGATACCTCAATGTCGATGGCGCATGATATACATCTGCAACTGACGCTGGCATCGCAGAGTTAACACCTCCTTTTATACCAATATTACTACTACGTAGTGCGTCAGCATTTATTACATTTTGTGGCATATACATTAACCCGTCATTCAAATCAACTCTCGGGCTTTCCGAAAGCTGTTGTGCTTGCTCACTCATCATTACGTTTTTGTTGATTTTTTTCTCTACGTTATCAACGCTAAAAACATCTTTATAAACATCACCATCTTCTTCAAAATTAGTTTTATTCAACCGTATAGATTCAGTTGTGGGAATCGAATTAGATGCTTCTTCTTGCTGTAACAATGGTACAAGAATAACGGTAATGATAAGCACGGCAGCGATAGATGCTGTTGCTGGCCAACTACCTGAGAAAGGACTTTTGACTTTTACATTCTCACTGTTCTTCTTAGTGTCAACATTTTGTACATTATCCTCAGCAGCATCACGCGCCATCTTTAGTATGGTGTCGTCTAGATGAGCAGATGGGTTATTAGTATCTTTACCTTGTTGGTACAGACTGGAGATTTTTTGTTCGTCAGGCATAATCACTATCTCCAATTTTTTTCCGTAATTTTTTTATTGCATAACGCAATCGACTCTTTGCTGTCTCTGCATTGATACCACACGTTTCTGCGATCTGTTCGATATTTAAACCGGCTTCTTCACGTAGTAAAAAGGCTTCTTTTTGGTCTGGCGGTAATTCGCTTATCGCTTCCAGCAATGTCTGATACTGTGTCTGTGTATGCAATTGCTTTTCAGGTTGTGCGATAGAGGTATTTTCAACCGTATCAATATCATCGATATTGTTATCAATGATTCGAATATTATTTTTACGGTACTGATCGATAATACGATTTCTTGCCATGTGATAGAGCCAGGTTTTAAAACTGGCTGTGACCTGGTAACTATTGCGAGCATTAATTACTTTTAACCATATATCCTGAAACAATTCGTCGACGGTTTGCTTATAACATTGACGCTGCACGAAACGATACAAAGGTGTTTTATATCGTTGATATAAAATTTCGAAAGCATCAGCATTACCATCGCCGTAGCTCATCATCAATTCCTCATCGCTTTGCTCGTTCTGCTCACACTCCATACGCTTAGCTTACGCTAATGTTAAAAAATCTCTGAGTTTATTTCTGCCCGATCATTTCTAACAAGCGTACGAAACTAATTCCGGCTGTACTATCATATGGTTTTGTTGCATAAGATTTCTCACTCTGGTCGAATTTCCAATAAACTAACGTTTCTATAATTATTCATAAATTTTATTGTGTGGCTAGATTACTGCAAATAATCTAGCCACATTTTTTATTACTTTTATTCAACGTGATGCTTGCACGTCTTCTTGCTGCACTGTCGACAAGACTGATAACGAATTAGTTAGATTAACGATAGATATAAACTCACCGCGATAACCATAGGCATCTTCGCCTCGAGATTTTCTTGCCAGTGCTAATACATCATTAAACACGAAATCTCCTGTATGCTTACCACCACGCAACAATTGACCAAAGCCGGCAACTGACGCTGAAAAACGAAATCGTTGACTGGTCTTCGCTAATCTAATTTCTATATCTGATGTGTTTATAACTTGCTCGATAAGTTTGCTTTTATTACCCGTTGGCTCTTTGTAACGCAAACGAAGATGCGCAAGTTCATTAGAGTGTGAACTGCGTTTATTACTCTGTTGTGAATAACGCAGTGGATCCATAGCTCTGTGCTCACTATCTGCTAATGTTATTTCATACAATGCAGTAACAGTATGACCTGCACCAATTTCACCTGCGTCTACCTTATCGTTGTTAAAATCTTCACGATTAAGTGTACGATTTTCATAACCAATAAGGCGATACTCTGCAACTACTTCGGGATTAAACTCAAGCTGAATTTTCACATCTTTAGCTATGGTATTAAGCGTTGAGCTCATCTCATCAACCAATACTTTTTGCGCTTCGTTCAAGGTATCGATATAAGCATAATTTCCATTACCGGCATCAGCCAACTGCTCCATTAGATGGTCGTTGTAATTGCCTGTACCAAAACCTAATGTGGTTAACGAGATACCTGTTTTTCTTTTTTCTTCAATTAAATCTTTTAGTGCTTCGAAATTTACCGTACCTACATTAAAGTCACCATCTGTTGCCAACATGACGCGATTAATACCACCTTTGATGAATGCCTGCTCAGCCAACTTATAAGCACTGCGAATACCCGCTGCACCATTTGTACTGCCACCTGCTGACAAAGCATCTAACGCCTGTGAAATTTTTGCAGATTGATTGGCCGCAATAGGTTCTAGCACGACGCCGCTAGCACCGGCATAAACCACGATAGAAATTTTATCTTGCGAACGCATTTTTTTACTCATCAACTTTAATGCCGATTTAAGTAAACCAAGTTTTTTTGGTGAGTTCATTGAACCAGAAACATCAATAAGAAACACTAAATTTGACGCGGGCAACTGGTCGTGTGCTACGTCATAACCCTTAATACCTATATGCAATAAACGGGTATTTTTATTCCACGGTGTAACACCTATTTCTGTTGTTACACTAAAGGGTGTCCTGCTGTTTTCAGGTTGTGGGTAATCATAAGAAAAATAATTGATTAACTCTTCTACACGTACCGCATCTTCTCGTGGCAAGTTACCGGCATTAATCATTCTTCGCACATTACTGTAAGCACCTGTATCAACATCAATACTAAAAGTAGACACTGGCGACTCACTAACAATCATGATGTGATTATCATCAAAATGATTATAGTTTTCGCGATTTACGGATTCTGTCGGTACACGAATTTGATGCATAGGTTTTGCCGCATAACTAACCATAGGCAATATTGCTTGCTCTGCGTACATGCGCGACCCACTCTGTATCGCATCTAATGCGCGCGCAGGTGGGTTTAGCCTTATATTTTGCTGATTAATTTTTTGGTTGGATACATTATTATCCAGCTTCGATTTATGCGATTTAACAAAGACTGTTTTTACTTCACGGTTTTTATCATTTACAACCATAGTATCAACTGGCTGCGGTTTGATTAAATTTTTATTATCGTTTTGTGTCTGTTGCTGCGATGGCGTACATGCCATTAAGACAGAGGTTGTTAATATGGCAAATATAGCAACTCGTAAAGACGAGCTCGAGATTGATTTTTGCATGGGGTTCTCCTGCGTTTTGTTAGTCTCATAGTGGTAAACGCGAGAGAACCCGAAAAGGGTTAAATTATTTTTTTTATTGAGACCTTTGCACGATACAGACATGAAGGAAAAATAGGATAAAATTTTGCTGATTGAGGCAGGAAACGCGGCTAATAGCTAGCTATTGGCAAGTTTTCTAACGAAAAGCAGTGAAATTTTAGACATT
>JAESSQ010000228.1 GCA_016764035.1 Gammaproteobacteria bacterium | reverse complement strand
GTGCGGTTGGGATAATGGGCGCTTATGTCGTAGCTGTGGAATTTTTGGGGTTGGACTCTGGTGCCTTTTGGTCGCAACCACAAAACAAGGTGGACTTATACCTGGATATTTATAATGGAATAATAAAAAGTGTGGTATTTGGTTTTGTCGCTACCTGGATTGCTGTGTATGAAGGCTATGACTGCGTACCTACTTCTGAAGGTCTGGGTCAGGCGACCACGCGAACAGTGGTGCATAGTTCGCTGGCAATATTGTTTTTAGATTTTGTATTAACGGCACTGATGTTTGCCAAGTGATAACCATAAATAACAATTAATTGTAAAGTGCTTTTGATGCTAAATAAAATACGTTATATGAAAAAAGACGAGGGGAATAATGACGTCACGTAAAATAGAGATTTTGGTTGGAATATTCGTTGCGGCGGCGGTGGCTGCTTTTTTCATGCTGGCTATGAGCGTGAGCAATATGAGTAGTTATAGTGGTGGTGAAAATTACCAACTAATTGCACGTTTCGATAATGTTGGTGGTCTAAAAGTGCGCTCACCAGTATCTGCGGGTGGCGTTAAAATAGGGCGAGTTACCGATATTCAATACAACAGTGAAACTTTTGAGGCGGAGGTGAGTATGGAAATTGAAGCGAAATATGATAAGTTTCCGGTCGATACAGCGGCCAGCATATTAACCTCTGGCCTGCTGGGTGAGCAGTACATTGGTTTCGAGCCTGGGGCGGAGGAAGAATCTTTAAAATCGGGTGATATCATTGATTTAACACAGTCAGCGTTAGTGTTAGAGCAGATTATAGGGCAGTTCCTGTACAGTAAAGCTGACGATGAAGAGTAAGCAATATGATGAATACAACAGTGTCCCAATTTATTAAACGCGTAATACCGCCTTTGTTGAGCACGGTAGTTATGTTTACTTTGTTTGTTATGGCAACAAGCTGGTCAGCATCCGTTGTCGCCGATGCTCAAACCATCGAATCCCCCGTGGCATTGCTGGAAAGAACCTCCGGTGAAGTATTAAAGATACTCAGGGAAGATCATGAGCTACTGCAACGTGAACCAGAGCGTGTAAATAAAATTATTAATGAGTTCATATTGCCGCATCTGGATGATGTTACGATGGCAAAATTAGCCTTGGGTAAAAACTGGCGAAAAGCGACCAAACAGCAAAAAATTGCGTTTGTGGGTGAGTTTAAACAGTTATTGATAAGAACATACAGTAAGTCGTTAATCGAATTTAGAGATCAAACGATACGGTATTTTCCGTTAAAGCTGGCACCCGATGCTAAGAAAGCGTCGGTAAAAGCTGAAGTGATACAACCTGGTGGGCCGTCCATTCCTATGGCTTATCGTATGCGTATCAAAAACAATGCCTGGAAGGTTTACGATATAAAAATTGATGGCATCAGTCTGGTGACAAGTTATCGTGGCACATTTACCCAGGAAATACGTAAGAGTGGTATTGATGGTTTACTTATTTATCTGCGAGATAAAAATGGTAACACACGAAGCGTTCAGCAAGATAAGCAGGGTGTATAATCAACATGATTTTTAGACCGTATCATCGTGTTATTGCACACGTAGATGATTACGACAGGTAGATACAAACGTGCAAACATATCAAACAAATTTTATTCAGCAAGGCCAGCAAGCTTACTTAATTTCTGGTACGGTTGATTTTTTAACAGTGCCCGGTTTAATGCAGCAGGCCATGGCTCTTTTGAGCAAAAAAAACCCGTCTACCCCTAATACCTTCACTGTTGATATGTCGCAAGTCACTGTCTGTAATAGTGCCGGCCTGGCGCTTATGTTTGAATTGGTGAGCGAGGCGCGCAAAAATAATATCGAATTACAATTTGAAAATATGCCGGATAGTTTGCAAACTATTGCAAAAGCTTACGGCATTGAAAAAGAGATAAGAGATTTTAATAGATGAATAAATTAATGATAAATGGTGGCGTTACGCTTGATGGTGACGTCAGAATTTCGGGCGCTAAAAATGCGGTGCTGCCTATATTGGCTGCAACATTGCTTGCCGAAGGACCTGCAACCATCGAAAATGTGCCGCACTTACATGATGTGACGACCACGGTCGAATTACTTGGTTGTATGGGCGTCATGGTTTCTATCGATGAAAAGTTAAGCGTCGAAGTTGATTGTTCTACTATCGAGAATCATACAGCGCCGTATCATCTGGTGAAAACCATGCGTTCTTCCATATTAGTGCTGGGGCCATTATTGGCACGTTATGGTGAAGCCGAAGTTTCCCTACCGGGCGGTTGCGCCATTGGCTCACGTCCTGTCGATTTGCACATTAAAGGATTACAGGATATGGGTGCTGATATTGACGTCAGCAATGGTTACATTCATGCCAAAGCCAAACGTTTAAAAGGTGCACGACTGGTGATGGACATTGTCACCGTTACCGGTACCGAAAATTTAATGATGGCGGCGGCGTTGGCCGACGGCACAACAATTATCGAGAATGCGGCGCGTGAACCTGAGGTCGTTGATTTAGCAAACTTCATTAATGCCATGGGTGGCAAGGTGTCTGGTGCAGGAACAGATACCATCGAGATTGAAGGTGTTGAAAAATTATATGGTACGCGTTATCGCGTTTTACCGGATCGAATCGAAACCGGCACATATTTAGTCGCAGCGGCCATTACCGGTGGTCGTATCAAAGTTAAAGATACAGCACCTCAATTGCTTGATGCGGTGATAGACAAACTGCGTGAAGCCGGCGCGGTTATTGATGTGGGCGATGACTGGATTACGCTGGACATGGAAGGCAGACGGCCCAAAGCCGTCAGTGTTCGTACCGCACCATACCCAGCGTTCCCAACCGATATGCAGGCACAATTTGCTGCATTAAATTCCATCGCAGAAGGCACTTCGACCATTGTTGAAACGGTATTCGAAAACCGTTTTATGCACGTGCAAGAATTAAAACGCATGGGTGCAGATATTGAAATAGAAGGCAATACCGCCATTATTCGTGGTGTAGATTCGTTGACAGCAGCACCTGTCATGGCAACAGATTTACGTGCTTCAGCCAGTCTTATTATTGCCGGTTTGGTAGCAAGTGGCGAAACAGAAGTACAACGTATTTATCATATCGATCGCGGTTATGAAAATATTGAGGAAAAATTAGCGCTATTAGGTGCTAAAATTCGCCGAACTCACGACTAACCCGATTTAAAAACTCATGATTACAATTGCATTATCCAAGGGTCGCATTTATAAAGAGACCTTGCCGCTGCTGGCCGCTGCCGATATCGTGCCCATTGATGACCCCGATAAAAGCCGTAAACTAATACTTGATACCAATCATGATGACGTCAAACTGGTTATCATCCGTGCTACCGATGTGCCGACTTATGTTCAGTTTGGCGCAGCTGATTTAGGCGTTGCCGGTAAAGATGTTCTGTTGGAACATGGTGGTGAAGGACTGTACGAGCCACTGGATTTAAAGATCGCAAAATGCCGATTAATGACGGCTGGTCTGGTTAACCCTAAACCGAGAGTAAGTGGACGTTTACGTGTTGCGACCAAGTTCACCAATGTCGCAAAAAGGTATTTTGAATCACGTGGTGAGCAGATTGAACTCATCAAACTCTATGGTTCGATGGAGCTGGGGCCTATCGTTGGCCTTTCTGATTTAATCGTCGATGTTGTGGATACCGGCAATACACTCAAAGCCAATGGTTTGATGCCGGTCGATCATATTGCAGACATCAGTTCACGGCTGGTGGTCAATAAAGCGTCGATGAAAATGAAACACGAAAAAATTAGCAGCATCATAGAGCAAATCAGTTCAGCTGTTGCATAAATCCTACGAAGAACCTTAGTGTTATGTTAGATATTACCTGTTTGAATTATTCTGATGCTGGTTTTTATCAGCAGCTTGATGACGTACTTGCCTGGGATGCAAGTATCGATGGCGATATTTCTACCATCGTTGCGGACATACTGGCGGATGTAAAAAAACGTGGTGACGCCGCTGTCATCGAATATACCAATAAATTTGACCGCATGAGCTTGTCTCAGGCGAGTGAGTTTGAGTTAGATAAAGCGCAATTACAACAGGCATTAGATTCAATCGATGCCGAGCAGCGCGCAGCACTGGAAACAGCAGCGCAACGTATCCATGCTTATGCGCAACACCAGAAGATGGAATCTTGGTCATATACAGAGGATGACGGTACGGTATTGGGACAGAGTGTCACCGCAATGGATAGAGTGGGATTATATGTGCCTGGTGGTAAAGCGGCTTATCCTTCTTCTGTATTGATGAATGCTATTCCTGCAAAAGTTGCCGGTGTTCCAGAATTAATTATGGTAGTGCCTACGCCAGATGGTGAAACCAATAATCTAGTATTAGCGGCTGCCGCGATTGCAGGTGTGGACCGTGTGTTCACCCTTGGTGGTGCGCAGGCAGTGGCCGCACTGGCTTACGGTACGCAGACAGTACCAAAAGTCGATATTATTACCGGGCCAGGTAATTCTTTTGTAGCGATGGCTAAACGCATGGTGTTTGGTGTGGTGGGTATCGATATGATCGCAGGGCCTTCAGAAATTCTGGTGGTGTGTGATGGTAAGACTAACCCAGACTGGATTGCGATGGATCTGTTTTCTCAGGCAGAACACGACGAAGAAGCGCAGTCTATTTTGGTCTGTCCAGATGATGGTTTTATCGAGCAGGTAAAACAAAGCATTGAGCGTTTGCTCGAAGAAATGCCTCGTAAAGATATTATAAAAACGTCTTTGCAAGATCGTGCCGCCATTATTTCAGTGGCAGATATGGAGCAAGCAATAGAAGTTGCTAATCATATTGCGCCTGAACATCTCGAGTTGTCGATTGATAATGCGGAGCAATGGGCGAAGAAAGTCCGCCATGCGGGCGCTATTTTTATGGGGCGTTATACCGCTGAAGCTTTAGGTGATTATTGTGCGGGCCCTAACCATGTGTTACCCACTTCTGGTACAGCACGTTTCTCATCACCACTTGGGGTTTACGACTTTCAGAAGCGCACCAGTCTGATTGGTTGCTCTGCGCAAGGTGCTTCTACCTTAGGTAGAACGGCTTCAATATTAGCGCGTGGCGAAGGTTTGACGGCGCATGCGCTTTCCGCAGAATATCGTATTAACGATAAGTAAAAATATCTGATGTTAGTGTGATTCGTTTTAAAAGATATTAACCAGGTTGTGGCTTATTTTAAGTTATTCTTTTTTAAGCGGCCACCGTAAGCTTCTAGCGAACATCTCTTTTAGTTAAGCCCGTGTGATATCTGTCCTGCCGAATTAGTATGGTTGTTGCTTCTCCTTGGCAGGCAACAACTTGGATGGCAACAACGTATAATGCGTACAAAATAATTATTCGAGACTATCTTGTTAGAAAAATCATTACGCTGGATTCGTCCTGTTATAAAAAATATAAAGGCTTATCATGTGCCAGATGCCAGTGGTTTAATAAAACTGGATGCGATGGAAAATCCTTATCAATTATCTGCGGTTTTAAAAACTGAGTTACAAAATAAGCTAAGTCAGGCGGCACTCAATCGCTACCCAGACCCATCTGCGATTACGTTACGTAATAAACTTAAACAAGTAATGCAGGTGCCAGTCGATAAAGAAATCGTATTGGGTAATGGTTCAGATGAATTAATACAGATGCTGGCTATGGCCGTTGCAAGCCATGACGACGACGTTTGTTTGATGTCGTTCGAGCCTGGTTTTGTCATGTACAAAATGATTGCTGATTTTGTTGATATTGATTATGTTGGTGTTTCCTTGCGTGAAGATTTTTCGTTGGATATGGACAGCATTCGACAGGCAATAAAACAATACCGTCCTGCAATCATTTTTATCGCATACCCGAACAACCCCTCAGCCAATTGTTATAACGAAAGCCAAATTGAAGAAATTATTTCAATTGCGCCTGGCATGGTAGTGTTAGATGAGGCTTATCACCCTTTTGCGCAAACCAGTTTTATGCATAGGTTGACAGATTTTGAAAATTTATTAGTCATGCGTACTGTGTCAAAAATGGGGCTGGCTGGTTTGCGCCTTGGATTGTTATGTGGGCATCCAGCTATTATTAATGAGATCGATAAAATACGCCTGCCTTATAATATTAATGTTTTAACGCAAGTCTCTGCCGAGTTTGTGTTAGATAATCTTGTCTGTTTAGACGATCAGGCAAGGTTGATTCGTGATGAACGCGAGCAATTGTTTTCTGCGATGAGCGCTAATACCGAATTACAGGTGTTTCCTAGTCAGGCCAATTTTATTTTGTTTCGTGTGTTAAATAAAAGTGCCGATGATATTTTTAATAGCATAAAAAGTTCAGGTGTTCTGATAAAAAATATGAGAGCAAATCAGGGGCTGTTGAAAAATTGCTTACGGGTTACGGTTGGTACGGCTGAGGAAAATAAAGCTTTTATGCTTGCGCTAACAGATGCGATGAATAAGTAAGGTGTTCGGCCTGGCGCATTTTATTACTGTTAGCAGTTAATAATGCAGGTGCAATTTAGCACTGAAGAAGCCTTAGCAGAAAGTTAAATGAAGCGACGCTTTCTTAAAATAAAAAATATTTTCGAAATTTTTATCGGCTCATCAACGGTCGTTGACCAAGCGTGGCTTTGGTCATAAAACTTTGACGTTGTCGAATACCTTCTATCAAAAATTTATCCCCCGGTTTGCCAGCGGCAATCAAATTTAAAATATCATTTGTACTGAGGATGCGCTGTTGGTTTATGCGGGTGATGATGTCGCCTGGTTTTAAACCGGCACGGTCACCTGGGCCATTTTTATCTACATCGGTGATTAATATGCCATGTAATGAATCGAGATCGACACTACGTAGAACCTGAGACGTAAGCTCCTGCCCTTCGACTCCTAGCCAGCCGCTGACCACGTAACCATTCTGAATAATCTGTTGTGCGACCTGTTGTGCTAAATCGATGGGTATGGCAAAGCTGATACCCTGAAAATTACCGGTGCTTGAAAAAATATTTGAATTGATACCAATGATGTCGCCATCGGTATTGATTAAAGCTCCACCGGAGTTACCTGGGTTGATAGCGGCATCGGTCTGGATAAAGTTTTCGTAGGTGTTTTGAGAGACGCTGGTTCTACCTGTGGCGCTGATGATGCCTTGTGTGACTGTCTGGCCAATGGCAAACGGGTCGCCGATAGCTAAAACGATGTCACCAACGTGAAGTAAATCGGTGTCTGCAATGGTTAACGCCGGTAAGTTTTCAAAATTTATTTTTAGAACAGCCAGGTCTGTATCAGGGTCCGAACCGATAAGTTCGGCTTTAGTGACTCGGCCATCGTTCAATCTGACACGAATTTCATCACGTTTAGAAATGACATGGTAATTTGTCAGAATATAACCATTGGCTTTTATTATAACGCCTGAGCCAGAACCTATTTCTGCCTTACGTTTTGGCCGATGTGGAGATTTTTTGCTTAGAAAACGTTGGATGATTTTTTCTTGTGAGTTCGTACTAACGCTGGGTTCTGACCATAAGATTGTCTGAATGCTAACCACCGCTGGTGCCGCTTTCATGACTGCGTCGGCAAATCCTCGATATTTTTTATGTACATTGGCAGGGGGTTGTATTATGTTGTTTTGCGGCTGTTGTACAGCTTGGCCGATGCTAAGGCTGATGTCGCCTCGATAGAGAAGAATCATTGCACCTAAAAAAATACCAATCAACAACCAGGCGATAAAATAGACTAAAGTGAAGTTTTGTTTTTGCATGTAATTTTTTATCTGTTTGTTTTTCTTGAGTTTATTATATTAAACTTGGATAAAATGTTAATTTACGCTATCCTATGCGCCGTTTGCAACCAGTATGTTTCTGTTGTTTCATGATAAGCGATTTTTATGATACAGAAAACAGTTTGTGTTGCGGTGAATGGTAGGTCATTGTTGATGACTCTTTCGCGAATCATAACTTTTATTTAATATTTGGAGATATCCAATTATGTCTACTGATAATGTAGTAGATACAAAACGACGTCGCTTTCTGGTTAATGCCACTTCGGTGGTAGCTGCAGTTGGTGCCGGTTTTGTAGCCGTTCCATTTCTATCCTCATGGATGCCGAGCGAGAGAGCTAAAAATGCGGGTGCTCCCGTAGAAGTTGATATTAGTAAGCTTGAGGTAGGGCGTCTTTTGGTCGTCGAGTGGCAAAGTAAGCCCGTCTGGATTATAAAACGTTCAGACAAAACATTAGCTGATCTTGCGAAAAATGATGAAAATCTCAGCGATCCTAATTCAGAAAACATTGACCAACAGCCGGCCTATGCGCAAAACCATGACCGCTCTATCAAGCCGGAAGTTATCATTCTGGTTGGTATCTGTACGCATCTTGGTTGTTCGCCATCTTTTCGTCCTGAGATAGGGCCTGCTGATTTAGGTGCGGACTGGTTAGGCGGTTTTTTCTGTCCATGTCACAGCTCTCGATTTGATCTTGCTGGTCGTGTATTCCAGGGTGTACCTGCACCGACAAATCTGGTGGTGCCACCGCATATGTATGTAAGTGATAACGTCATTGTTATTGGTAGAGACGGGGAGGCAGTATAATGGCTAATTTACTTGGTTGGATAGATGATCGTTTTCCACTAACAAAAATGTGGAATGATCATTTAGCCGAATATTACACACCGAAAAATTTCAATTTCTGGTATTTTTTTGGTTCGCTGGCATTAATGGTGTTAGTGATTCAGATTATTTCAGGAATTTTCCTGACCATGCATTACAAACCCGACGATGCGATGGCGTTTGCTTCTGTTGAGTACATTATGCGTGACGTACCCTACGGCTGGTTGATTCGTTACATCCATTCAACCGGTGCCACGGCATTTTTTATTGTGGTCTATCTGCATATGTTACGCGGTCTGATGTATGGCTCGTATAAAAAACCACGTGAACTCATATGGCTGTTTGGTATGTTTATCTACCTGGCATTAATGGCTGAAGCTTTCATGGGTTATTTATTGCCATGGGGCCAAATGTCTTACTGGGGTGCACAGGTAATTATTTCACTCTTTAGCGCGATTCCAGTTGTCGGTGATGACCTTACCTTGTGGATACGTGGTGACTTTGTTATTGGTGATGCAACCTTGAATCGTTTCTTTGCGCTGCATGTTATCGCTTTACCGCTGGTTCTGGTGTTTCTGGTAATTGCGCACATACTTGCGTTGCATGAAGTGGGTTCGAATAATCCAGATGGCGTTGAAATTAAGAAAAACAAAGATGCTAATGGTATTCCACTTGATGGTATTCCCTTCCACCCATACTATTCTGTAAAAGATATAGTCGGGGTAGTCGTGTTCCTGTTCTTCTTCAGTGTTGTGTTGTTCTATTTCCCTGATGGTGGTGGCTACATGTTGGAGTATGCAAATTTTGAGGCTGCAAACGCATTGAAGACGCCTGAACATATTGCACCGGTCTGGTATTTCACGCCTTTCTATGCAATTTTACGGGCAGTGCCTGATAAGTTGATGGGTGTAGGTGCGATGGGCGGCGCAATCGTTGTACTGTTCTTCCTGCCGTGGATTGATCGTTGTAAAGTTAAATCTATCCGTTACCGCTCAGTTATTTTTAAAGTGAACCTGATTGTATTTTGTATCGGTTTTGTTGTACTGGGTTGGTTAGCGATGCAACCAGTAAACGAGACGATTACTTTTTTGTCTCGCCTGTTTACATTCTTATATTTTGCTTTCTTTGTGGTGCTTTTTGTCACATCAAAAAATGAAAGTACCAAGCCTGTTCCAGATAGGGTGACATCATGAAAATAACTATAAAAAAGTTAATGCCCATATTAATGGTCGCAGCTATGTTGATGCCGGCACTGGTCCTGGGTTCGAGTGGTGCGAAGCTTTATACAGCACCGATTGATATTAATGATAAAGCGTCACTTCGCCGTGGTGCAAAGGCATTCGCTGATTATTGCTACAGCTGTCATGCTGCTACATTTATGCGTTTTAATCGCATAGCAAAAGACCTGGAAATGTCTGAAGATGACGTGCGTGAAATGATGATCCATACCCGTGGTAAAAAGGGTGAGCCGACAAAAATCGGTGATGTGATGGAGGTATCAATGACCGATGATTATGCCAAAAATGCATTTGGTACAGCGGTACCTGACCTGACATTGGCTGCACGCGCACGTGGCGCTGACTGGATCTACACGTATTTACGTAGCTTCTATGTTGATGCGGATCGCCCTACAGGCTTTAACAACATTGTGTTTGCAGATGTAGGTATGCCACACGTCTTATGGTCACTGCAAGGCTTGCAAACACCTGTTTACAAGACAGTAATGCATGGCGATATAGGCGTTGAAGAGCTAGATCACTTTGAGCAGATTCAAACAGGTAAGTTAAGCCGTGTTGAATACGATATGTTCCTCGGTGATCTGACAAACTTTATGGTTTATATTGCTGAACCTGTACAGGTCGAACGTCGTAGCATGGGTTGGAAAGTGCTACTGTTTTTAGTTGTTCTCTTCGGTTTTGCCTATGCGCTGAAGAAAGAGTACTGGAAAGACGTACACTAACTAATCGTTTACTGACGCTGCTCGCATAGAGATATGTGGGTAGCCGTTTAATTAAAACGATTTACAACCTGTAATTAATCGCTCCTCCTTTTTGGAAATACTATGAATTTATATACATCGGCATCAACGATTGAGTGCCATCGTACACGTATTGTGTTGAATGAGAAGGACATTGTCCACGAAATTACTGAGGTAGACCCTAGAAAATTGCCAGAAGATTTAATTGACTTAAATCCTTACGGTAGTTTGCCTACACTGGTCGATCGTGAATTGGTGTTATATAACTCTCGCGTAATAATGGAGTATCTGGAAGAACGTTTTCCGCATCCGCCATTGATGCCTGTAGGGCCTGTGCAACGTGCGCAGACACGCTTGGCCTTATATCAGATAGAGAAAGACTGGTACCCATTGGTTGAAATTATTGAGACTAAAGGTGAGAAAGCTGTAGCAAAAGCAAAAAAAGATTTAACAGAGAGTATCGCGTCAGTTGCTGAAATATTTACAGCCATGCCTTATTTTTTAAGTGAAGACTTTACGCTGGTTGATGCAAGTGTAGCGCCGGTATTATGGCGTTTACGTCATTACGGTATCGAAATGCCTGAAGAAGCCAAAGCCATAAATAGCTATGCTGATCGTTTGTTTGATCGTGAAGGCTTTGTGTTAAGCCTGACAGAAGCTGAGCGTGAGATGAGATTATAAATGTAGCGACTGCGTTATGTGTTCGTGAAAATTTTCGTGATTGCAAATAGCTCTGCCAGCGGTGCGAATTCATTGTTGTAAAATTATAATATGCAAATGACATCCAGCCGCCCTTATCTTGTCCGTGCCATGTATCAATGGATTGCGGATAATGGCATGACACCCCATCTTCTGGTTGATGTAACAGTTGACGATGTTCACGTGCCTGTCGAACATGTTCAAAATGGTAAGATAATTCTAAATATTGCACCGATGGCAATTAATGGCCTGATTTTAGGTGATGCCGAAATAACATTTAGTGCGCGTTTTTCTGGTAAGCCTATGGAGTTACATATTCCTATAGATGCAGTGTTGGCCGTCTACGCTAAGGAAAATGGTCAGGGTATGATGTTTTCTGAAGACGATGGCGCAATGTCATCACCTGACAGTGACAATGATAATGACCCGAGCCCCGACAAGCCTAAACGGCCTAGTTTGCGGGTAGTGAAGTAGGCGAGCTTGTGAGCGGTGACTATCCGCCCATCAGTTGATGGTCAATAAGATCACAAATACAGTGTATAACCGGTAAGTGTACTTCCTGAATTCGTGCCGTGGATTCAGAAGGCACACATATTTCAATATCATTTACAGACAGATGCCCAGTCATCTCACCGCCATATTTTCCATTCAGAGCAATCACTGTCATTTCGCGATCATGCGCAGCATCGATGGCCAGGTTTACATTTTCTGAGTTTCCACTGGTGCTGATGGCAAGTAACACATCTCCAGCTTGCCCCAGTGCAGTCACCTGTTTGCAGAAAACCTGGTTATAGTGGTAGTCGTTAGCGATTGAGGTAATGGTCGAACTGTCTGTGGTTAATGCCATAGCAGGTAGGCTAGGACGCTCCATTTCGTAACGGTTAAGCATTTCAGAAGAGAAGTGTTGAGCGTCTCCCGCTGATCCTCCATTACCGCAGGAAAGTACTTTGCCACCATTTAAAAAACATTGCGTGATGATTTTTGCACTAAGACTAATGGGTTCTGCAAGTGTTTCTGCAGCTAGCTGTTTGGTGTTAATACTGTCCTGAAAGCTTTTGTTAATACGTGAAATCAAATCCATAGTGTAGATACCGTGAGACTATTTAGGTTGTCGCCAATAACCTTATTTATATGTTGCTG
>JAESSQ010000227.1 GCA_016764035.1 Gammaproteobacteria bacterium | reverse complement strand
TCCCTATACTGCCGATGTTTCTAAAGCCGATATGTGGTTTAAGAATGGTTCGGCTTACGACAGTGAAATTTTTCTTAATTTTGCTATTGATTATGAAAAAGCCATTAACGGCGAGTTGGATGTCTGGCTCGATTCATACCGTGGTCGACTGGCGTTAATTATCTTACTCGACCAATTCTCTCGTCATATTCACCGTGGTTCTGCTCAAGCTTTTGCGCAGGATGAGATGGCGCAACAGATTTGCATGGATGGTCTCGCTGCTGGTGCTGATGCGAAATGCCATGCCATCGAACGGTGTTTTTATTACTTGCCGCTGGAACACGCTGAAGATATCGAAAAACAAAACCTGTCGGTTAAGGCTTATTCGCAGTTGGTGCAGGATGTACCGGAGCAATATAGAAAGCCGTTTGAAGTTACCTTATCGTTTGCTAAAAGTCATCATTTTGTTATCGAAAAGTTTGGTCGATTTCCAGAGTTAAATGAGATTTTTGGTAGGGAGAGTACGGCTGCGGAAATGGAATTTATTGCCAGTGGTAAATATTCTTTTCTTTGATTTCTATTGAATAGTATTTATGGTGTGGTTTTACATTGGCATTGCGGTTCTCGCACCGCGGGCGAGTTACTTTTTTCTGCAGCTAAAAAAGTAACCAAAAAAGCCGTCCCTACTCGTTTACCCCTGCGGGGCATCTAAATTTATGACTGTCGTCTACGCGCCCGTCTTGATGGCGCCGTCCGGGCGCACAAGACTAAATTAGCCTTCCCTGGCTAATTTGCCCTATCAACACTCAGAAATTCAGCAAACGAAAAAGGGAAAGAATTCAAAATAAGACAAACTAATCATCGATACTTGCGAATAAAAAGAATGGCTTGCCTACGGCGCGAAAACCGCAATGTCTAAATAAAAGAAGAGGTAAATTTTAAAAAAATGAAACCTAAAGTAACCGTAATCAAGTATATATGGTGTTCTTATGTGCCAGTAATATACTGGTCGCGCAATTCACGCCTTAATATTTTACCGACATTTGTTTTGGGTAACTCATCGGTGAAGATGATTGATTTGGGTACTTTGTAGCTGGTTAATCCCTTTCGGCAAAAATCGCGCAGGGCTTGTTCGGTTAATGCGTCACCTTTTTTAACGACGATGGCCATGACCACTTCACCGCTATGTTCATCCGGTTTGCCGATGACGCCGACTTCGATGACATCGGGGTGGTCGGCGATAACTTCTTCGACTTCGTTAGGGAACACGTTGAAGCCGGAAACTAGAATCATGTCTTTTTTACGGTCGACAATTTGTACGAAACCGGCTTCGTCTATAAAGCCGATATCGCCGGTATGTAACCAGCCGTCATTGCTTAATACCTCGGAAGTTTCTTTAGGTCGAGACCAGTAGCCACGCATGACCTGTGGGCCGCGGATGCAAATTTCGCCGTGTTCGCCAAGGTCGACATCATTCCAGCTATCATCTTGTATGCAGACTTCGGTGGATGAAATGGGCAATCCTATTTTTCCGTTAAATTCTTTCAGATTCATCGGGTTCATGCAGGCTGCTGGTGAGGTTTCGGTTAAACCATAAGCTTCAATCAGTGTTGTACCGGTGACTTCTTTCCAACGTTCGGCAACGCCGCGTTGCACTGCCATGCCGCCGCCAAGTGCAAATTTAAAATTTGAAAAATCGATACTTCTAAATTCTTCGTTGTTAAGCAGGCCGTTAAATAAGGTGTTAACACCTGTCATTACTTCAAATTTAGTTGCCTGTAATTCTTTGGCAAAACCTTTGATGTCGCGTGGATTGGTGATTAAGTAATTGCACCAGCCATAACGCATAAAGGTCATGCAGTTCGCGGTTAAGGAGAAGATATGGTAGAGCGGTAGCGCGGTTATGATAGTGCCTTTTTTGTCGCCCAGTTCGCTGCGTATCCATTCGGACGCCTGTAGCATATTGGCGACCATGTTTTTATTGGTTAACACAGCGCCTTTTGAGACGCCAGTGGTGCCACCGGTGTATTGTAAAAAAGCGATGTCGTCGTGTGTGCAGGGCACGGTTTGAAAACGGTGCTGTGCACCCAGTTTTAATGCTTTATTAAAGGGTACGGCATTTTTAAGGGAGAAGGACGGCACCATTTTTTTAACGTATTTAACAACCGTGTTGATGATAAATCCTTTAACAGGAGATAATAAATCGCCCATTTTAGTGGTGATTACATGATCTATACGAGTATCACCGATGACTTTTTCCAGCACGTGTGCGAAGTTCTCAACAATGATAATGGCTTTTGCGCCGGAATCGATTAGTTGATGTTTGAGCTCGCGTTCGGTGTATAGGGGGTTGGTGTTAACTACGACGAGCCCCGCGCGTAAAATACCGAAAATAGCGATGGGGTTTTGTAAAAGATTGGGCATCATCACGGCTACCCGGTCGCCTTTTTCTAAATTAAGCTCATTGCTCAGGTAGGCGGCTAAATGCGCTGTATAGACATCGACATCATGGTAGCTTATGGTTTTGCCAAAATTTGTGTAGGCGGGTAAGTTTTTAAATTTGGCAACACTGGTATCAAATATATTTGCAACGGAAGAAAATTCGTTAATATCAATTTCTTCAGCGGTTCCTTTTGGATAACTCTTCAACCAGGGCTTTTGCATTGCATTTCTCCATGTTGATTATAGCGCGTCGATTACAGCACGTTAATTGCTGCATATTAATTATAGCGCGTTAATGACAGTATTTAATTTCAGCTGCTTGGTAACATCATAAGCTATTAAGCTAAGGATAGTCCTGTCAGGCTTTTATTTCATTAACTTTTTTACTTATATTGTAGTTTTTTTAGCAATGCTTGCATTGGATATTGTTCTTGGGATGCGGTTCGGTTCTGGCATTTGCTGGAAAAGATTGTATACGTATTAATGAAAAAACAAATAACCGGCAAAGATAGCTGTCGTGATACCCGCCAGGTCGGCCAGTAGCGCACAGGCAAGAGCATGGCGGACTTTTTTTATGCCGACGCTGCCAAAATACACAGCGAGTACATAAAATGTGGTTTCGGTGCTGCCTTGCAT
>JAESSQ010000226.1 GCA_016764035.1 Gammaproteobacteria bacterium | reverse complement strand
TTCACACTCGAAGATCCTATTGAATACGTATTGCCCATGATTAGGCAAACACCTATTAAGCCAGATGTCGGTATGAACTTTGCTGCGGGTTTACGTGCGCTGTTAAGACAGGACCCTGACGTTATTTTAGTTGGCGAGATCCGAGGTCTGGAAACCGCCGAACTCGCCATCCGTGCGTCACTTACGGGTCATTTGGTGCTTTCGACCTTGCATACAAATACGGCTGCTGGTGTTATACCCCGATTGATTGATATGGGCGCCGAGCGATATTTATTGCCTTCAGCACTTAACGCTGTTATCGGGCAACGTCTGGTACGTAAACTTTGTGAGCACTGTAAGCAGCCATCTGAAAACATTCAAAAAACCTATGAAAACTATAACCTGACAGAAGCTATACCAGAAGATAGTAAATATTATGACGCTGTCGGATGTGAGCAATGTAGTCAAAGTGGCTATAACGGTCGTATCGCTATCTACGAACTGTTGGTGATAGAGGAAAATATGCACGATGCAATAATAAATGAAACCTCTTCGACAGAGATCGAGGCGATAGCTAAAAGCAATGGCATGAAGCTTATGCTTGAAAACGGATTGATTAAAGCAGCACAGGGATTGACCAGTGTTGAAGAGATCGTTCGCGTGGTACGTTAGCATGTCAGAATATATCTATCATGCAGTTGACGCCAATGGGCTGACAGTCGATGGCATTATGACCGCAGAGTCAGAAAGCCATCTTGATGAGAGGTTGCAGCATCTTGGTTATTGGTTGATCGATGTTCAAAAAAAACAAAGAAAACAAAATTATGTGACGAGTCTGTCCCGCGTAGAGAGATAATCGATTTTTTTAATGCATTACACTCTATGCTTGCAGCGGGCATACCTATTTCCGAAACATTGCTTGCCGTTAGTGAAAGTACAACACATATAGGTTTTTCTGCGGTAATACGTGATCTTAAAATGAACGTTGAAGCAGGTATTAGTCTTGATGTGTCTCTTTCCAGACACCCTAAAGTTTTCTCGTCTCAAATAATCAACCTTGTTAAAGCGGGTGAATACAGCGGTAATCTACCTGTTGCCTGTGAAGACATTAGCTTGCATCTTGAATGGGTAGAAAAAATTCTTGCTGAGATTAAACAGGCGAGTATTTATCCAATAACAATACTGATCGCCGTTATGGGTCTGGTCATGTTGATGTTTATGTTTGTGGTGCCGCGCTTTAATGAAATATTTATCAGTCTTGATCTTGAGCTGCCCTTACTGACACGTATAGTTGTTGATATTGGCAATTTCACTACGCAGTACTGGTGGCTAATGCTGGCTTTACCGCTTGCTGTATTTTCATTTCTTAAATATGCACCTCGCTATTCTCCGTCTATTGCGTGGAAGTTAGATCGTCTTATCTTAAATTTGCCTGTTTTTGGCAATTTAAACAGAATGCTGCAACAGTCACGCTTCTGTCACAATCTTGGCTTGTTATTAAAATCCGGCATACCGATTCTCGATGCCCTTTCATTGTGTAAAGATCTGGTTACCAATCAGGTAATGAAAAAAGCGGTGAGTGAAGCAGAAGCAGCCGTGAACGAAGGTAAGCAAATGACCGACGTCTTGGGTAAGCATGACATCATATCCCCCATCGTATTAAGAATGATGATGGTTGGTGAAAAAACAGGGCAGCTTGAAGATACCATGGAGCATGCCTCCCAACGTTTTGATAAAGAAATTCCTCGTCTTATAAAACAAGTGTTCAGCATTATCGAACCGCTAATAATGATCACGCTGATAGCAATAGTAGGCATTATTGGTGGCGCAGTATTTTTGCCTATGTTTAGTTTAATGTCAGGTGTGTGAGCTCATGAAACTTGAAAACCTAACTAGTAACGTGCGTCAAAAAGGTTTCACTCTTATGGAGCTTATTGGCGTCATGGCTGTTATGGCTATTCTCGCAGGCGCCTTATCGCCAAATATTGCTGACAGTATTAATCAAGCATACTCAGACGCAGAAATTGAAAATATGACGTTGATTGCCGACAGTCTTAACAAATATATTCAACAGGAGAAGCGTATTCCTTCTGCCAAGCCATCATCCTGGGTTAAGGCATTGTCATCGTCAAGTACGTTTATTAACGAAGACCTGGAATACAATAATAAAGGTTATCGTCGTCGATTTATTTTTGACCCGCGTTTCTTTAGTAATGCGGATAAAAAATTTAGTGGTTTTAAACAGAATAAAGGATTAGCTGAGGCACCTGTATCGCCCAGAGTTTTACTGGTGTCAGACATGACAAGGCATGTACCGTCCGTTTCAAATAATGCAAAAGTATTTAATGCAATATGGAATCAAACTAAAAACAGCAAATTCGTCGAAAGTAAAAACCTGAAGATAAAACGAATTAATTTAAGCGACAAGTTTCATCGCGTGATATTAAGTAATCAAGATAAATCGAAACCATATTATCAACTGGAAAAGGGAAAATATGCTTTTATCCCTGCCGCCAAAAAGGGTAGTGACGGTATCATCACCCGCTATATCATAAATAGTACACGTATCAATTTGTTTGATGCACCATACCCCACTGGTAAATTAGAACAAACCGCCATCATACAATCAGACTGGACCACGCGTTATCAAGCGAATGGTAAAAATTGGAGTTGGGTAAAACCATGAGTGCGACACGTTACGCTATTTCATGGATATACGACGAGTTTCAGATTGTTCGTATGAAGCAAGGCCAGTTAATAGATAGCTGGACAGCACCGTTTCCTGTTCGGGATCTTGCCAGTCTTGCAGAGGCTATGTCGGAAGCTAGTCAACATATTGATCTTATACATGGTGGTGATGTTGCTATAGCTTACGAAGACGACTTGCATACACATGAATTTTTTGATCTTCCAAATATGGTGAAAAAAGATCTTGAAAAAATACTCGTAAGAAAAGTAGAAAAAAATAAACCCTTCGAGGGTGATGCGTCATGGTGCTATCACGAAGCTAATCATGGTGAAGATGAAGAAGGTATTCTGTTACATTTAATGCCGAAAGATATTGTCGACGCTACCATTCGTATCTGTCAGGACTTCTACTTGACTCCCAGACGGTTGGTACCTTTAACAGAAGTTGTTGCCGAACTTATCCCTACCTATGAAGCAAATAAAAATGAAATAATTGTTGTTGTTGCTCTGTTTAGCGAAAGAACAGAAATTATTACCTCACTTTCGGATGGTGAGGTACTTGGTGTTAGAGAGCTTCCTTATTCCGCTTATGCGGATACACGACAACGACTTATTACTGATATTAATAGAACATTAAGTTATGCAAAAAATCAATTCAAGCAGGAGGTTAATACTGTTTGGTTGGTTGGTAAAGACGCAGACCAAATACAAACAGAAATAGAAAGTGAAGTCGAAGCTATATTGAGTCATGACCCGAATGGGCTCGATCCATTTTTCTGGTCGGTTAATGTTGCCAACTTAAGTGGTCAGCAATCTGCCAATTTTATTCCACTATTCGCTAGAAAAAAAATAAACAGTACATTGTTTTACCGCGTTGCATTATGGCTAACTATTATTTCGGCAATAGCGGCTGGTGGTATTCATTCGGCGGTTGATTCTGTTATAGCGTCTCACCATATCAATGCGCAAGAAATCGAATCTGAAATTATTGTTGCCAGCAGAGCTATCACGAAATTTGAAAATTTGCAGTTACGTAGAGATAAAGTAAAACATAAATTACAGCTGTTACAGGCGAATGCGCATAATCTACCGGCATTGTTTATCAATCATCTTGGTCATATTGTACCTGACGGGCTAACCATATTGCGTTCGGAGGTTTTATTGCTCGAAGACGAATGGAAAGTAACGCTACAGGGTGAGAGCCAGCAATCACTTAGTGAGGTGGTTACAATATTGCAACAGCTTGAATCTGAACTGGAAGCAGCACCCTGGAATATCACAGTTACCAAAAGCTGGAAAACAAGTTGGTATGAACAGCTGCAATCAGGCTCTGCGTCAACGAGTGATAAAACAGTGTTTGAAATCGTAGGTTTGATGCAATGAAGCTGCAAGACATTGAGGTTGATAAAGATCAATTGAATAGGCGACAGCAAGATCGTCCGCATCCTCCTAAGCCGAGTAAGAATGTTTATTTTGTTATGCAAACGGACAAGTTAGCTAAAAACATCACGCAATCACATTATAAACATGCGCTGGCCATAGGTGTGCTTTTAGTCAGTATTTATTTTATACAGTGGAATATGTTCGGTCGTTTAGGGTCGTTAGATCATTCGTTATCGAATGCCAAGCAACTTGATCAACTGCAATTGCAACTGTTTGAATTAAAAAACGAGTGGTCAGATGATGAGTTACAGGAGATTGAAGAAAGTATCACAATAGCACAGGCAACCATTTTTGATGACTTTCCTGCACTTGCAGCCTGGCTTATGCAAAAGTCAACGTATGCCAATAAGCTGGGCCTGTCTATGACATACAATTTAAAGCATCAGGAACTTACCGAGCTGGAAAAAACATTTTCGATTCCTTTAGAAATGATATTAAAGGTTAAACCCGGAGTGACCGATAAAGTTTATAGCCGGGCGCTTAAATTTACTAGAAGCCTGGTAGATGAAAATTTACATATTGAAATTGCAGGTAATGAATTAAAAAGTGATGGAATTATTATTCAGCAGGTAAGGCTGGATGTAAATGTATGGGTTAGAGATGCTGCAGCCATGCTTGATGTTGCGCAGAATTCGTCCGAAGAAGAATTTGAGGTTAATGAAGATGTCCCGTTTGTTCAATAATAAATACAGTATTGCGGTATTGGTGGCTATATCCATTGTTTTTTGTGTGAGCAAGATTGTCTCGTCTGCAACGTCTGACGAAGAAGTATTATCTGAGATACCTGAAATGCTTGATATGGAAATGACAGATGCAGACAAAAATCAGGCGCGTTCACTTAAATCGGTTGTCGTCAGTGATTTATTTTGGAAAGACATAAATAAACGTGACCCATTCAGTAATAAAAAACGGCTTAGAACGAACAAGGCAAGTATCGCTAACAAGGAGGTTAGCTCTAAATATCCACCACGTCTCACGGGCTTTATTGCGGGTGCTACGTCTCGACTAGCGGTTCTTGATGGTCAAATCGTAGGCGAAGGCAGCGCCATTAATAACTATCGAGTCGTTAATATTGACGCACAAGGCGTTCACCTTACTCGTGGTAACAAGCATGTTGTGCTTACCTTGAGTGTGGAGTAAGCAGGTGTATTTTAAAATGAAAAAAACATTAACACTTGTTACTACCTTAAGTTTTTTGCTGGTCGCATGTTCGAGCACGCCTGATAAAGAATTTGCTGCTGATTTTCCACGCTTTCACCCAAAAGAAAATGTAAATACATATAAAAGTGATAAGCCATTACCTTTGTTTAATCGATTGTCGTGGCCGCTACAGCGTGACGAATTACCGGTACAGACGAGTGAAAAACTTTACAGTTTTGTAGCGAAGAAAATGCCTGTTAGACGTGCGATCAATCTATTTGCTAAATCTTACGATTTAAATATATTACTCGATAATGATGTTAACGGTGAAATCAACGTGTCATTTAAGGACCTTCCGTTCAATCAAGCGATGACATCGATACTTAGTTCGTTAGGTTATTACTGGGAAAAAGAAAATAATTTGATAACCGTTAAGTTATGGGAAACCCGACAATTTACCATAAATTATATTCGCCTTTCACGCAGTGGTTCAGGTTCGAGTGAAGCTCAGGTTAGTTCAGGTGGTGGTGACGAAGGTGGTGGCGATGGCGGTGGTTCGGATAGTCAGGCGGGAACAATAAGTATCGAGCAAGAAAATAAAATAGAGTTTTGGGATGAAATCGATGTGCAGCTTAAGAATCTAGTGTCTGAGAAAGGGCGTCTAGTTATTAATCGAATGTCAGGAACAATTCAGCTTACAGACCAGCATGCTCGGGTTGAAGAAATGGCTGCTTATATTTCTGAAATTAATAGTGCCGTACATCGTCAAGTTGATATCGAAGTTAAAATTATCGAAGTTTTGTTAAATGATGATTTTAGCCTGGGTGTCGATTGGTCACGAATGGTCAATCAGGGGCAGCCCGGAAAAGAAGTTGACTTCACTATAAGTAACATTATTTCGTCACCTGTAGGCACAGGAGCGGCAATACCTAGTGTGCTGAGTCTTACCGCTTCTAATACAGGAAATAATGGTGAGAATAATTTAACAGCATTAATTACAGCACTGGAAGAGCAGGGTGAAGTTCAAATTGTGTCGCAGCCGCATATACGTACGTTGAACAATCAATCAGCGTTAATAAAGGTCGGTACCGATAGAACCTTTTTCCGACGTGAGCAAAACACAGACAATACCACAGCGGGGTCGAACACAACGAGTACGGATGTGCCTCAAGTTGTTACCGAAGGCATTGTGTTGTCGATTACACCTCAGATATCCAGTGATGGTTGGGTGATGATGGATATTTCACCGGTGGTTACGCGTGTTTCAAGTGTGGTGGAAGTTAGGGATGTTAATGGACTGGTTCAGTCATCTGCACCTAACCTGGATATTCGTCAAACATCTTCACTAATAAGAGCTTTTGATGGCGAGACAGTCATCATTGGTGGGCTGATTCAGACACTGGAAGCTGAGACTAATCGTGGCGTTCCGGGATTGAACGATATTCCTATCGCAGGTCATTTGTTTAATGCACAGTACAACGCTGTCAGAAAAAAAGAACTCATTATTTTTCTCACACCAACAATTGTCAATACAGATGCTCTGTTTAAAAGTTAATGGACAATTGATATGAAACGTTTGCCATTGTTACCAAGAACAATATTATTAATTACTTTGTTTTTAATAAAACCTGTATTTTTGTTTGCGGCATTAAGTGAAACACATATCAGCGTTGATAATAATTCAGCCACGACTGTTTCAGAACAATATATAGCTACGGATGCGAGTCTTGTCGCCGTGTTAGCGGCTGAAAATAATGGGCAGTTAATGAAAGCCTTATCGTTAACAAAAACATTATTTAAAAATGATCAGGGCCATATGCTTACGCGCATATACTATGGTCGGTTATTGGTAAAAACAGGTAAAAGTAAACAAGCCATTGTTGTATTGCAACCATTAGCACGAGAATCTACACAAGATTGGCGACCCTGGTTTTGGTTAGGGACCGCGCAGTTGCTCGAGGGCGAATTGGATAACGCGGCTTTTTCGCTAGATGAAGCGTTGGCCAGAGAAGGTGATGTAATCTCTCTTTGGGTGCAACGTGCTATCGTCGAACAGGAACGTGGTGAGCCTGTCGTTGCCTTGCATTTATTACAGGTTGCTGATGCTATCGTTCCTGGGAATACAGATGTAATGATTAATTATGCTTACGCCTCTGAGCTTTCAGGTGATATAAAAAAAGCCGAGTATATGTATAAAAGATTTTTGCAGTTAACCGCATCAACACCAAAATATGGCCGCTTACGTAGTTATATATTTTATCGATTAAGTCAGTTTGTAAAGGCCAATAAAGAAACTGTAGCACTTGACGATAAGTAAAGTTTCCAAGCGCAAACCCTGCGCTTTATTATGCTATCAAACGACAGGTAATCTTCGTGTCGATAAGTATCATCATTAATTGAATGATTTTTGCCTGGATTACAGTCTTTAATATTTCTTCTTGGGTTAAATCCACCTTAAGCTAAGATTTTGAATTTTATCGGATTAATTATTCTGCATCAGATATAATTATGCCATTTAGATAACTATTCACATGACATTAACATGAACGCAAACATTGAAACGCTAAGCGATGATATAGCAAGTTATATGACCAATGTCGGTCGTACCGCACGTGAGGCGTCCAGAGCCATCGGACGTGCATCCACAGCCCAAAAAAACCAAGCGCTTAATGCGATGGCTGACCAGCTAACCGAGCAAACAGAACAGCTTAAAGTCGCCAATGGCATAGATATGGCAGCGGGTAAAGAAAAAGGCTTAGATGCCGCTTTGCTGGATCGTCTTGAACTCACAGATGATCGCATTGTTGCAATGGCTGAAGGCCTGCGACAAATTGCTACGCTGGAGGATCCTGTTGGCGTTATTTCTGATATGGCGTATCGGCCATCAGGTATTCAGGTCGGTAGAATGCGCGTACCTCTGGGGGTAATCGGTATCATTTACGAGTCTCGTCCTAATGTGACGGCGGATGCCGCGGGTCTATGTCTCAAGTCGGGTAATGCTGTGATATTGCGTGGTGGCTCGGAAGCGATAAATTCAAATCAGGCGATTGCGCATTGTATAAAAAAGGGACTAGCCATTGCCGACTTACCTGCGGATGTGGTTCAGGTTATAGCCATAACGGATCGTGCTGCGGTAGGCGCACTGTTGCGGTTAAAGGATTCTGTCGATGTGATTATTCCCCGAGGCGGAAAAAGTTTAATTGAACGTATCAGTAATGAATCTGAAGTGCCAGTCATCAAACATCTGGATGGTATCTGTCATGTCTATATTGATGATGATGCAGATAAAGAGAAGGCGTTGCGGGTTGCGTTTAATTCCAAGACACAGCGTTACGGAACCTGTAACACCATGGAAACCTTGTTGATTGCACGATCGGTAGCTACGGCTGTGCTGCCTGAATTGGCGAACATGTATGTTGATGAAGGTGTTGAAATGCGTGGTTGTGAGCAAACATTATCGATACTAAAAAAGCATGCTATTAAAATTGGTTCGGCCGTTGAAGAAGACTGGGCAACAGAATATCTGGCACCAATACTGTCTATCAAGATAGTCGATAATATTGATGCTGCGATTGATCATATCAACCGATACAGTTCGCAGCATACAGAATCTATTATTACCGAAAACTACACGAAATCACGACGTTTCATGCGCGAGGTTGATTCAAGTTCGGTGATGGTGAATGCTTCCACCCGTTTTGCCGACGGTTTTGAGTATGGTCTGGGCGCTGAGATCGGTATCAGCACCGACAAGTTACATGCCCGAGGCCCTGTTGGTCTGGAAGGTTTGACCAGTCTGAAATATATCGTACTGGGTGACGGTCATATCAGGCAATAGCAGACGTCATCAGAGAGCACCTCAATGATTGGTATTTTCGGTGGCACATTTGACCCTGTGCATAACGGTCACGTTAATTCTGCACTCTGCATCAAACGTGCGTTACAGTTAACACAGATACGTTTTGTTCCAAACCGGCAGCCACCGCATCGAGCAGCACCATGGTTAAGCGTCGAGCAACGTCTCTTGTTACTAAAAACGGCGTTAATCGATATGCCGGACATAGTGATTGATGAGCGTGAATTAGACCGAGATGGACCATCATATATGGTTGATACACTGGCATCATTGCATAGTGATTTCCCTGATGAAAAGCTGTGCTTAATTATCGGTTTGGATGCTTTTATAACCATTACAAAATGGTTTCAATGGCGCAGGTTATTTGATCTGTGTCATCTGGTGGTCACCACACGCCCCGGGTTTTGTTTAAGTGATGTTGAAAAAGAAATGGCGGCGGAAGATTATGCCTTTTTATCGGCCAGGATGATTGTTGATGCAAATAGATTAACGTCACAAGAGGCAGGAAAAATCTTATTAATCTCCGTTCCGCAACTGGATATTTCTGCAACGAAAATCAGAGAAGAATTAGTAAATAATACAAATATAAGTGAGTGGCTACCAGAAAGTGTAGCCGAACAATTAAGAGGTTTTCTAAATAAATGAGTATTGATAAATTAAAGCAACTGGCGATTACTGCGCTGGAAGATTTGAAAGCGGAAGATATTACGGTAATCGATGTTATCGGTAAAACTACCGTTACAGACTGGATTATTGTCGCCACAGGTTCTTCTAGTCGGCATGTTAAATCGATAGCAAACAATGTGGTGATTAAAGCAAAAAATGCTAACCAAAAACCGCTTGGCATAGAAGGTGAAGGTGAAGGAGAGTGGGTGTTGGTAGATTTAGGTGATGTTATCGTACATGTAATGCAACGTCAGGTACGTGAATATTATGACCTGGAAAGTTTATGGTCGGTAGAGGCGATGGACGAACAGACGCAACGCCGTGAACAGGATGTGAGTTAACGTTGATACGTATTCGACAACTGTGAAAATAAATTTAATTGCGACAGGAAATAAAATGCCTGACTGGGTCAGTGATGCGAGTGATGATTTTATCAAACGCCTACCCGCTGAAATAAAGATCAACATAATTTTATTGCCATTGATAAAACGTGGTAAGAACCCTGATATTCCCAGAATAATACGTGATGAAAGCAGAAAATTACTTACCGCCGTACCTAAAGACTCTATAATAGTAGCGTTAGATGTTCTGGGTAGGCCGGTAAATACCATGAAGTTTTCATCGATATTAGATACATGGATGCAGCAAGGACAGGACGTATCGATTATTATCGGCGGGCCAGATGGTGTTTCAGATGAGTTGTTGGCAAATGCATCACAAAAGATATCACTCTCGGCATTGACGTTTCCGCACCCTTTGGTTCGCGTTATCTTGCTTGAACAGATTTATCGAGCCTGGAGCATATTGAATAATCATCCTTATCATCGTGCTTGAACTTAGGCTCCCAATAAAACTTGTATGATTAAACATGCCTTATGAATGAAACCGCTCACATAATTCTTGCCTCTGCTTCACCAAGGCGCCGTGAATTACTGGCGCAAATTGGTGTCAATGTATTTGTGCAAGCTGTAGATATTGATGAAACACAAAAGCTTGATGAGTCGGTAATGGCTTACGTGCAACGTTTGGCAATGGAAAAGGCACAGTATGGCTTTGAAACAATAAGCAACAAACATAATTTACCCGTACTGGGTTCTGATACTATTGTCGAAATAAGAGGTGTGGTTTTGGGCAAACCTGAAAATCGTCAACATGCAAAAGATATGTTGTTACAACTTTCCGCTAACAAACATACAGTGCACACATCGGTTGCTATAGTTAGCAGTAAGAAAAAGGTTTTAGCAACAAGCAGTAGTCACGTTTTATTTAGTGAGCTCAACGAACAGGAAATCGATAACTATCTTGTAACCGGCGAGGCCGATGACAAAGCTGGTTCGTATGCTATTCAGGGTATAGCCGCACAGTTTATTAAAAAGATAGAAGGAAGTTTTTCTGGTGTGATGGGTTTACCGTTGTATGAAACCACGCAGTTACTAAAACAATGTGGCGTCTGGCCTTTAGCTAATAATAATTAGAAAAATAATCTAGATGTATAGGTCGAAGTCTACTGTTATGCACTACTGTAAAAAAATATCGGATTAAAAGAAGAGGTTATATGAGTAAGGAAATATTAATAAATATAACACCACAGGAAATACGTGTTGCCATTCTTGAAAATGGAATACTTAATGATCTCTATATTGAACGAAGTAGAAATCGTGGTCTGGTCGGTAATGTATACAAAGGTAAAGTGGTTCGAGTATTACCGGGTATGGAAGCAGCATTTATAGATATTGGTCTTGAAAAAGCTGCGTTTTTACATATTGCGGACATGTCGCAAAAAGATAAAAAAAATGACTATAACGAAACTGCGCAGATCGGACAAATTTTAAGAGAAGGTCAGACATTACTGGTGCAGGTATTAAAGGACCAGCTTGGTACCAAAGGTGCGAGATTAACCACCAATATTTCTATCCCGTCACGTTACCTGGTCTTTATGCCAAACGCCGATAACATTGGCGTCTCTACGCGAATCGATAAAGAAGATGTTCGAGAACGATTGAAATCAGAACTCATGGCGCAGGAAAACCGTATAGAGGATGCTGGTTACATTTTAAGAACAGCGGCAGAAATCGCAAGTAAAGAGGCTATCGACGGTGATATAAAATATCTCAACCGGTTGTGGGGTAACATTAAGGAAATGACTCAGGCTCATTCAGGGGAGCTGGTTCATAAAGATTTACCCTTATATTTACGCGTACTACGTGACATGGTGGATGAAGATCTCGATGTGGTTAAGGTTGATTCTCGCGCAACCTATTCGAGTATGTGTGAGTTTGCAGAAAAATATGTTCCAGAAGTTGCTGACTTTATTGAACATTATCCAGGTGAGCGCCCTATCTTTGACCTGCATGGTGTGGAAGATGAAATACAAAAAGGTCTGGAACGTAAAGTACAGCTGAAATCGGGTGGTTATCTGATTATCGATCAAACAGAAGCAATGACTACCATTGATGTGAATACTGGCGGTTTTGTAGGTAGTCGAAATCTTGAAGAAACTATATTTAAAACCAATCTTGAAGCCTCACAGGGTATTGCACGACAACTAAGATTACGCAACTTAGGTGGTATCGTCATCCTCGATTTTATTGATATGTTAGAGGAAGAGCATAAACGCCAGGTAATGCGTTCGCTTGAAAAAGCCCTTGAAAAGGATCACGCCAGAACATCCGTCAGTGAAGTTTCATCATTAGGTCTGGTCGAAATGACACGTAAACGAACACGAGAGAGTTTGGAACATGTGTTATGCAGTACTTGTCATACATGTAACGGGCGTGGGTCGATAAAAACGGCAGAAACCGTCTGTTATGAAATTTTTAGAGAAATATTACGCGCTGCTCGTTTGTTCGAGGCAAAAGAGTTATTGATTCTAGCGGCCACAGATGTGGTTGATCTATTGGTTGATGAAGAGTCGAGTAGCCTTGCCGAGTTAGAAGGTTTTATCGGGATACCTATACGTTTTCAGGTAGAGTCATTATATACGCAGGAACAATATGATGTTGTTATCGTATAACAATACACTTTTGTATACTATGTCATTTCAATATACGTTTACTTGATTTTTAACGGTTATGTTATGGGTTTCACGTATTAGAGTATTTGTCATCATCAGTTTTGCGGTGGTGCTAATTTCTGCTGCGGTAATTTTTAGTGTTCTACGTGCAGTGTTGCCTTATGCAACTGATTATAAAAATGAGATACAACTAGAGCTTAGTCAACAGATAGGTTTGCCCGTCGAGATTAAATCAATTGACGCGGCCATACATTGGTTTTCACCAAGATTAAAATTAATTGGTGTTACCGTGTACGATGAAAAATATAAAAGTTCGTTATTCAATTTCCGCGAAGCATTCGTTCAACTTAATGTGGCAGCATCTCTCTTACGCCGTGAAATCATCATTGAAAATATAGGCATCATCGGCGCAGACATATCAATAGAAAAACTTTCAGAGAGTGACTGGCTGATTCAGGGGATTAAATTCAGCAGTGGAGGTACCACGGAGCTGCCTGAGCAGTTCATGTACATGCTGCAAAATGCAGACTATCTATTACATGACAGCAATATCTATTATCAAGATCAAACCGGTGAAAAATTATATCTAAATTTGTTAGATGTAAATATCAATGTTGAAAATAGTTTTAATAACCACTCGATAAAATTCTCCATGAATCTGCCAGAAGAGTATGGGCGTAATCTTATGATGGTGGCAAATTTATCCGGCGACTTCGACAACCTTCATGGCAATGTTTTTTTTTCGGCTGAGCAGGTAAAGCTAAAGCAGTGGAACAAAAAATTTCATTTGACTGATAAGTTTTCATTTGATGCCACGATAGATGCCAGACTTTGGCTAACACTGGTTAACAATAATATTCAAGAAATGTTTATGCAGTTTGCGGCTGAAGACGTGTCGATTAAAAATACTGCGACCAGAAAAAAATGGAAAACAAACTACTTATCGAGCAACGTCCGTTACGTTTTTGATAACGAACACTGGAACCTAGCGATTTCAGATTTTTATTTTGGTGGTCGTAATAATCCTTCCTGGGGCGAGCCTTTTAATATTATTACGAGTGACGACAATACCAATTATTATCTTAGTGCGGAATTTTTGCGGCTGGGCGATGTGCAAGATATGGCAGAAGTGTTCCTTGATAGTAAACAATTGCTTGAGCTGAAAAAACTGGATACCTATCAGTTACAGGCGGATATTTATAACCTTAACTTGAAATTGCCCAAGGATATATCGAAGGATATATCACCCGAAAATTTATTAGAACACATGTATCTTGATTTTTCGGTGGTTGATTTTTCTGTGCATGATAAAACATCTGGTATAGCCCTGACAGGGTTGGATGCAAGTTTTCATGTCGATAACAATCAGGCGATCATTGATGTTGTATCGAAAAATGTAAATATTAATTTCACCGAATTATTTAGAGACCCTTTATTTGCCGATATTATTCAAGGTCAGTTGACGATAGATAATGATGGTGAAGACTGGTTAATAAATTCCGAGCAATTGCAGATCAAGAATAGTCATGTGAATTTATTTTCACGGTTAGCTGTAAAAACGTCCTCGTCTGAAAATGTATTCGTTGATATGCAGACGGATATTTATGACGCTTATGCCAAACACGCAAGCCAATACCTTCCTGTTGGGATAATGTCTACGGAATTGATTGACTGGTTAGATATGGCGATTGTTGATGGTTATATACCACAAGGCCAATTTATACTGCACGGTAATTTAAATGATTTTCCTTACGAAAAACATCGTGGTATTTTTCAGGTGTTGGTCGATGCGCAGGATGTTACATTACAATTTCTTGAAGATTGGCCTCGCTTAACTAATGCATCCGCTGCAGTTAAATTTGAGAATCAGTCACTCTTTGTCAGAGATGCGAAAGCGGCGACAAAGTCAATAGCATTATTCAATGGTTATGCGGAGATTATTAATTTAAATGAACCGCATTTAAAAGTCATCACAAAAGGTCGCGGTAAGAATCAAGATGTGCAATCTTATGTGTGGGCTAGTGCGCTTGATGACATACTAGGTGATGCTATGCGTTTGTTTCAGCTCGAAGGTAAGAGTGGATTAAAGTTGAAATTAGATGTGCCACTATCCGCGAAAGAAATCAATGTTGCCATTGACGGGCACCTGCATTTCCAAAACACGTCATTATATTACCCTGCCTTAGGTTATGAACTTACGGGCATTAACGGCCAAATAGATTTTACCGAGGACAGTGTTTTTGCAAAATCGATAAAAGCTAAAATACAGGGTGAACCAGTCGCCATTAAAGCCTTTACGCGGAAAAGTACACGAAATAAAAATACAGGAGATGAAGTTGTCTTCAATCTTGAAGGCGTTTTGGATGCAGATTATCTCTTGCAGCAACATGACTGGATACCTGAGCAATGGGTGTCTGGTAAGTCGAATTGGTCCGTCGATATTGAAATACCGTATGAGGAAGCTGATTACCTGGTGCATGTAAAAGCTAGTTCCCATCTGCAAGGTGTCAGTTTTGATTTATCCGATGCGGCACATAAAATAGCAGACAGTAACGTACGTTTTACTACAGATATCGATGTGTTAGAAAATAATGCCCTGCAAGTGGTTATGACAACAGCAAAGTTGTCGCCAGAAGTATCACTGTCGATAGATAAAGATAAAATTCTCGTCGACAATAACACCCACATTTATGCTGTACGCGATGAGAATAAAAACTGGACCTTTGATATCGATTCTCAATATATAAAAGGCAAAGGTGAATTTTCTGAAGACTTTGAAAAAGATACAGCGATCAGATTAAATTTAGATAAGATTGATGTATATTCTTTGTTTTATCGCAGTAATAAAGAGCCTTCTAATAAATTAAAACCTGCTGATATACCACCATTAAACTGGCAGGTTAAAACGGTACTGTACGATAAATGGACGTTTACTGACGTTACTGTAAAAACAGATTGGCATAAATATGGTATGTTGATAAATACGTTATCTTTACATGGTCCGGCGATGACTTTCGATGCGCATGGTACCTGGTTAACATCATGGAGAGGGGAACACGAAACGGTATTGCAGGGTACATTGCATGGCGATAATTTAGGACAAACTTTAACGAGCTTAGGCTTTCAGAAAAGTATTGATCGAGCAAAATACGAATCAACATTTGATGCAAAATGGTCGGCTGAGCCTTACGGTGTTTCCTGGGAAAACTTGAATGGAAAAGCCAACTTTAAAATGAAAAAAGGTGAAATTGTTGACGTAGACCCGGGAGCTGGTGGACGCTTATTGGGGTTGTTAAATATCTTTAAAATAACTAACCGGTTACTTTTTGATTTTGATGATGTTACCCGAGACGGCTTTGCTTTTGATTTTATGGAAGGAGAGTTTGAATTTGTTAATGGTGATGGCTCATTAAAAGATTTTAATATTTCAGCACCGGCAGCAGATATTAATATCTTTGGTAGTATAGGTATGGTCAAGCAAGATTACGGATTGTTGATGCGAGTAAAGCCGCACACGGATACAATAACCTTTGTAGGCGGTGTATTGTTGGGTGGTCCAGTGGTTGGCGCTGGACTTGCGTTAATTCAGAAGGTTTTTGACCTCGGTGTCATTGGTCATAATGTTTACTCGATAACCGGCAGTTGGGATGACCCGAAAATTGATCAAATAGTTGAACGACGCTCTGATGCTGATTTGTCAGGTGATGATGAGGATGATTTTTAGAGTTATGGTAAATGCTACGTGTTATAGGCATGCCGGGTTAGCATGTAAGCTAATTTTTAGTCTGATTTTTCTGACTTATTTGATTACTGCAAATGCTGACGAAAATAATGCTAAGGTTAATGCAGATAAACTATCTGCAGAGATACTGGTAGAGACTGTGGTACCTGTAAAGGTATTATCTGAGCAAATCCTCTACGCAGAACAGTGGGAGCTGACTCGTAGCGGTGAATCTGTTTTATCATCATCCGCAATAAATAAAACAATTTCTGCCTGGTTACAGCACAAGAAGCAAAATATACAGATATTATATCCAGGTGGTGAAGAAGGAGAACTCTGGGTTCAGGAATTGACAGATTGGCTAGTAGCATTAGGTATACCATCCGAGCACATGGTGGTGGTTCCCGGTAGTGGTGCCGATGATGTAATCAAGTTTAATCTGATAAAATAATCTGGTTAAACATAAAGCCGTTTGATAAGTCGAAATAAAAGCCTCGAGTAGTCTATAAATAAGGGTATTGTTATATGAGCAGGAGATCGATTAGTGAGTAAAGTTGCGGCAATACAAATGGCATCTGGGCCGAATGTTAAAGCTAATTTGGCAGAAGCAGAGAAGTTAATAAAGATTGCTGCACAACAGGGTGCAGAGCTGGTGGTACTGCCTGAGAATTTTGCCCTCATGGGTATGAATGAAACAGACAAGGTCAAAATCGCTGAAGATGCTGGTACGGGCTTATTGCATGATTTTTTGCACGAACAAGCGATTAAGCATAATATTTGGCTGGTTGGCGGCACTATACCCATGCGTTCTGAAGAACCGGGTAAAGTCTATTCGGCCTGTTTGTTGTTTAACTCGCAGGGTGAATTAGTTCAGCGCTACGATAAGATTCACCTTTTTGATGTAACGATTGAAGCCACTAACGAGAGTTATACAGAGTCTGAAACAATAAGCCCGGGAGATAAAACAGTTGTTATCGATACGCCCTTTGGCCGACTTGGCATTGCTGTTTGTTACGACCTTCGTTTCCCTGAATTATTCCGTGCCATGGTAAAGCAGGGCATGGAAATTTGTGCTGTACCCTCAGCCTTTACTAGTC
>JAESSQ010000225.1 GCA_016764035.1 Gammaproteobacteria bacterium | reverse complement strand
TAAGTCTTTTTCAGACATGTTTCTATATTCTTGGGCAGAAGCCATTACATCACCGCACGTATTACAAAAGTTGTTTTTATAGGCAGCTTGGTAGCTGCTAATCGGAAAGCTTCACGTGCCAACTCTTCTGACACACCTTCCATCTCGTATAAAACAGTGCCAGGCTGTACCTTTGAGCACCAATAATCTACGTTACCTTTTCCCTTACCCATACGAACTTCAAGTGGTTTACTTGAAATAGGTACATCAGGAAAGATTCGAATCCAAATTTTTCCACCACGTTTAACTTTTCGCGTCATGGCACGACGAGCGGCTTCAATCTGACGAGCAGAAACACGACCACGTTCGGTTGCTTTTAAGCCAAATTCACCGAAGCTGACCTTGTTACCATTTTGTGCAAGACCACGATTTTTACCTTTGAACATCTTGCGAAATTTTGTACGCTTAGGTTGTAACACTTTTTATTCCTCTGTATGACGTTGGTTTTGCTGTTCAGTGTTTATTTAACACCGGCACCAGCGCCTGCTTTTTTAGCGTTTTTTGTTTCTGGCTCCTTATAAAGATCGAAAACCTCACCCTTATAGATCCATACTTTAATACCTAGTATCCCGTAGGTTGTTAAAGCTTCGTACGTACCGTAATCAATATTTGCACGCAATGTATGCAAAGGTACACGACCTTCATGGTACATTTCGCTACGCGCAATTTCCGCACCGTTTAAGCGACCACCAATTTTAATCTTTATGCCCTGAGCACCCATGCGCATAGTATTTTGAATCGCGCGCTTCATGGCACGACGAAACATAACGCGGCGCTCGAGCTGTTGAGCAATACTCTCTGCAACCAATTTAGCGTCAAGCTCTGGCTTACGTATTTCTTCGATATTCACTTTGACACTATTAATGTGCAAACCCATTATCTCTGAAACTTCTCTACGTAGTATCTCGATATCTGCACCTTTTTTACCAATAACAACGCCTGGGCGTGCAGTGTGTATCGTGACATTAGCCGAACCTGTTGGACGCTCTATTTGAATGCGACTTACATTGGCATTTGCCAGTTTCTTATGCAAATGCTCACGCACTTGAATATCAGCATTTAAAAGATTCGGAAAATCTTTTTTAGAGGCGTACCACTTTGCATTCCAATCAGCTGAAATACCTAAACGCATACCTACTGGATGTACTTTTTGTCCCATTGTTATCTCTCTTTATGCAACCGACGTAGTCGGTTGCTAATCGTCAGCAACACAAACCGTAATATGGCTTGTACGTTTTAAGATTCTGTTAGCACGGCCTTTAGCACGTGGCTGAATACGTTTCATCGTTGGCCCTTCGTCAACAAATACTTTTGCGACGCGAAGCTCATCGATATCAGCACCTTCATTATGCTCTGCGTTAGCAATGGCAGACTCCAGAACTTTTTTCATTAAATCTGATGATTTCGTTACACCAAAATTCAATGCATCTAATGCTTTATCTACAGGTAAGCCGCGAATTTGGTCTGCAATCAGACGACACTTCTGCGGTGATATACGTGCGTATCTATGTTTAGCTATTACTTCCACAATGAATACCTATAATTCTCTTATATACTGGCTGTCTTTAAATCGCTTTTTTATTTGCAGTGTGACCACGATACGTACGTGTCACTGCAAACTCACCTAACTTATGACCAACCATGTTCTCGTTAACCAAAACAGGAACATGTTGCCTACCGTTGTGTACCGCTATGGTTAAACCAACCATTTCTGGGAAAACTGTTGAACGACGCGACCAGGTTTTAATTGGTTTACGATCTTTTGTTTCAACCGCTTTGTTCACTTTAACGAGCAGATGATGATCGATAAATGGACCTTTTTTTAATGAACGTGGCACTTAACTTTCCTCAATTATTAATTCAGTACTAAATTACTTGTTACGGCGACGCAAGATCATGTTATCTGTGCGTTTATTACTACGTGTTCTATAACCTTTTGTTGGCACGCCCCATGGAGAAACCGGATGACGTCCACCAGAGGTACGACCTTCACCACCACCATGAGGGTGATCAACAGGATTCATCACAACACCACGAACCGTAGGACGAACACCGCGCCAGCGTGTAGCACCAGCTTTACCTAATGAACGTAAAGAATGCTCTGAGTTACCAACTTCGCCAATCGTGGCACGACAGTCGGTATGAATCTTACGCATCTCACCAGAGCGCAAACGCAGCGTTGCATATGCGCCTTCACGAGCCAGCAACTGCGCGGCTGTGCCTGCGCTTCGTGCGATTTGAGCACCCTTACCAGGCTTCATTTCAATACAATGTATTTGTGTACCAACAGGTATATTTGCGATCGGCATGGTATTACCTGAACGAATAGGTGCATCGCTACCAGACTGAAGCATATCGCCCGCTTTAACACCTTTTGGCGCTACGATATAACTCTTCACGCCATCCTTATAAACCAGTAATGCGATATTTGATGTACGGTTTGGATCGTACTCAATGCGCTCTACACGTGCAGGTATACCATCTTTATTACGCTTAAAATCGATAATGCGATAGCGTTGCTTATGACCACCACCAATGTGTCGAACACTAATACGACCTGCATTATTACGGCCACCAGACTTACTCTTACTTTCAGTCAGCGCGCGCTCGGGCGAACCCTTATGCAACTCTTTATTTACAACCTTAACGACAAATCGACGTCCGGGAGAGGTTGGTTTAGTTTTTACTATTGCCATGACTAATCTAATCCGATTCTTATCTTATTCAGTACTTTTTGTCTATACGACTTAATTCGAGCCTGCGAAATCAATGTCATTACCTTCACTTAAGGTAACGTATGCTTTGCGTATATCAGAGCGCTTACCCAGACGCCCACTAAAGCGTTTTGTCTTACCTGTAATATTTAAGATACGTACTTTCTCTACTTTTACTTTAAACATATCTTCAACAGCCGTTTTTACTTCTGCTTTTGTAGCTGTAGAAATCACTCTAAAGACATGCTGATTACATTCATCAGCTAACAACGAGGCTTTTTCAGATACATGTGGAGAAACTAAAATTTGATGTATACGTTCCTGATTCATTACTTGCTCTCCTCTGCCTTTGCACTTCCAGCTAGCTGCTCTTCAATTGCTCGAACAGCACCAACTGTAACAACAACGTGGTCATAACGAACCAGGTTTACAGGGTTCATGCCTGCAACATCACATACTTCTACATGATGCAGGTTACGCGCTGATAGATACAAACTCTCATCACCTGTTTCTGTGACAATTAAGGTCTTACTAACACCCAGATCAGCCAACTTTGCCGTCATCTGTTTTGTCTTGGGCGCATCAACAGTGATATCTTCTACCACTATCAAACGCTGCTGACGATTTAACTCAGACAACATAGAACGCATACCTGCTCTATACATTTTTTTGTTTAGCTTTTGCGTGTAATCACGCGGTTGCGCTGCAAAGGTTACACCACCACTACGCCATAAAGGACCACGACTAGTACCCGCTCGTGCACGACCCGTACCTTTTTGAGCCCATGGCTTTGCTCCACCGCCTCTTACCGCAGAACGATTTTTCTGAGCCACGGTTCCTGAGCGGCCTGTAGCCATATACGCAGTCACTAATTGATGAATCAAACTTTCTTTGTATTCAAGACCAAACACTGCTTCTGATACAGCGATTGTTTCTTTACTATTATGTATTTGCAGATTCACGATTTTAATCTCTTATGTAATCTTTAACATTAATCTTTGTTATATGTTAATGCTAACTTACTTGTTAACTTTAACAGCAGGCTTGATGATCACATCGCCACCTTTCGAACCAGGCACAGAACCTTTAACCAACAACAAACCACGTTCTGCATCAACACGTACTAATTCAAGCGACTGGATAGTACGCTGCACATTACCCATGTGACCTGACATTTTCTTACCCTTGATAACACGGCCAGGTGTCTGACACATACCAATCGAACCGTTAGAGCGATGAGATATTGAGTTACCGTGCGTTGCATCTTGCATCGTGAAGTTATGACGTTTGATACCACCTTGAAAGCCTTTACCAATAGTCGTACCCGTCACATCAACCTTTTGACCAGCTTCAAACATCTCTATTGATATCTCTCCACCAACAGTCATTTCAGCCGTATCTTCACCTTCTGTGCGAAATTCCCAAAGACCACGACCCGCTTCGACACCAGCTTTTGCCAGGTGACCAGCAGACGGCTTATTTACACGTGAGGCTTTTTTTACACCTGTTGTTATCTGCACAGCCTGATAACCATCTGTTTCATCAGATTTAATCTGAGTAATGCGATTAGACATAACCTCAATTACACTGACGGGAATTGAATGCCCATCTTCAGTGAATATACGCGTCATACCCGCTTTTCTACCAACAACACCAATAGTCATGTCGAATCCTGTTTAATAAAAACCATGCCGCCCTAAAGTAATACTCGGCCGCTATTTCAGGCGACCAAGTCAAAACCCCTAAGGTAAGACCAGCTATTTAATCGTAACCGTAGCCACGACTAATGAATATAAATTATATATTGAGCCTGAAAAGAATAAATTCAGTTCTCAACCTCTGTTTTCGCAGTATCCAGCCGAGAAATATCTCTGAGGACTTACGATAATAAGATACTTTGCGCCGCAACCTTAAATAGACAAACCATAATACTAAATGAAGTCATCTATTAGCCAGGCAGCAAAGCCGAGCATTATACCAGCTTTTTATTTAAGTAATAGTACGAAAGCCAATTATTTTAACTATCGCGCTAAATTAATTTAATTTAATCTGCACATCCACACCAGCAGACAAATCAAGCTTCATCAGTGCATCCACTGTTTTGTCTGTAGGATCAATAATATCCATCATGCGCTTATGTGTGCGAATCTCATATTGGTCACGTGCATTTTTATTTACGTGAGGCGATATAAGAATAGTAACGCGTTCTATTTTCGTCGGTAACGGAATAGGCCCCTTAACGTGTGCGCCGGTACGCTTAGCCGTTTCAACAATCTCACTGGCCGATTTATCAATCAGGTGATGGTCAAAAGATTTTAAACGAATTCTTATGTGTTGTTTAGCCATAATTTTCTCTTTACTTAATATAACGATAACGCTTCAGATCAAAAACAAGCTGAAGCATTACTATGTAGATATTACTCAATAATTTTAGAAACCACACCCGCACCAACGGTACGGCCACCTTCACGAATGGCAAAGCGTAAGCCTTCTTCCATCGCAATCGGGTTAATCAGGGTAACGACCATCTTGACGTTATCACCAGGCATGACCATTTCGGTACCTTCTGGCAAATCACATGCACCTGTTACGTCCGTAGTACGGAAGTAAAACTGTGGGCGGTAGTTGTTGAAGAATGGTGTGTGACGACCACCTTCATCTTTACTTAGTACGTATATCTCACACTCAAACTTGCTGTGTGGCTTGACGCTTCCAGGCTTGCAACATACCTGACCACGTTCAACATCTTCACGCTTAAGGCCACGTAGCAACAAACCAACGTTGTCGCCTGCTTCGCCTCTGTCCAGTAATTTACGGAACATTTCTACACCGGTACAGGTGGTGGTTTGAGTTTCGCGGATACCAACGATTTCTATCTCTTCACCAATGTTGACCACACCACGTTCGATACGGCCAGTAACCACGGTGCCACGACCTGAAATAGAGAACACGTCTTCTACGGGCATTAAGAACGGCTGGTCAATGGCGCGTTCTGGCTGTGGGATGTAGCTATCCAGTGCTTCAACCAGTTTAACGATCGAAGGTACACCAATGTCTGATGTATCGCCTTCTAAGGCTTTTAACGCTGAACCAATGATGATCGGTGTGTCGTCACCCGGGAAGTCGTAAGCATCTAACAGCTCACGGATTTCCATCTCGACCAACTCTAACAGTTCGTCGTCATCAACCATGTCAGCTTTGTTCATGAAAACCAACACGTAAGGTACGCCTACCTGGCGTGACAGCAGGATGTGCTCACGGGTTTGTGGCATCGGGCCATCAGCGGCTGAACATACAAGAATAGCGCCGTCCATCTGCGCTGCACCGGTGATCATGTTTTTTACATAGTCGGCGTGGCCAGGACAGTCAACGTGCGCGTAGTGACGGTTCTCACTTTCATACTCAACATGTGAGGTCGCGATGGTGATACCACGTGCGCGCTCTTCCGGGGCGTTATCAATTTGATCAAAGGCTTTTACTTCGCCGCCTTGCAGCTCCGCCATCACTTTCGTCAGCGCCGCTGTCAATGTGGTCTTACCGTGGTCTACGTGACCAATTGTGCCTACGTTTACATGTGGCTTGGTTCTTTCAAACTTTTCCTTAGACACTGCTATTACCTCTTCTCTAAATTTTCTAAATGTTAATTAAATTAATTTTACTTTTAGCTTGCTCCGTCATACTCGACGCGAACAAACCTTTATATTGTTAAATAGCCGTTATACCTATTTGCACTATATGCCCGTTTTTCTGGAAACAACTGCACTAGCAATCATTTTCGGCGCCTCTGCATACCTGTCAAACTCCATCGAATAGGTTGCTCGCCCCTGCGTTGCTGAACGCAGAGACGTCGCATAACCAAACATCTCTGACAGCGGTACATCGGCACGTATCACCTTACCTGCAGGCGCGTCATCCATGCCAGACACGATGCCACGGCGTCGGTTAAGGTCACCCATAACATCGCCCATATAACCTTCCGGCGTTACCACCTCAACCTTCATCATTGGCTCGAGTATGGTAGGGCTTGCCTCAAGCGCAGCCTCTCTGAAACACATCGAAGCTGCTATTTTGAAGGCCATCTCATTTGAATCCACGTCATGGTAAGAGCCGTCATACAGCGTTACTTTTACGTCTTCAATCGGATAGCCAGCTTGCACACCACCACGCATCTGTTCTTGCACGCCTTTATCAATCGCAGGTATGTATTCCTTAGGCACCGAACCACCAACAACATCATTAATAAATTCGTAACCTGAACCAGGTTTGCGTGGCTCAATTTTCAAACAGACATGACCATACTGACCACGACCACCTGACTGCCTGATAAACTTTACCTCATGGTCTACCGCTTCTGTTATCGCTTCACGATAAGCAACCTGAGGGTTACCAATATTGGCATTAACACTAAATTCACGCAGCATACGATCAACAATAATCTCTAGATGCAGCTCGCCCATACCAGAAATAATGGTTTGACCGGATTCCTCATCAGTATGCACGCGAAAAGATGGGTCTTCGTGCGATAACTTACTTAACGCAACACCCATCTTTTCCTGGTCCGCTTTGGTTTTCGGCTCAACAGCGACCGAAATAACCGGCTCTGGAAAATCCATTTTCTCCAGCGTAATAACTTGTTTTGGGTCACATAAAGTATCACCCGTGGTGACATCTTTCAGCCCTATCGCTGCAGCAATATCGCCTGCACGCACTTCTTTTATCTCTTCGCGATGATTGGCATGCATCTGCACGATACGACCAACTCGCTCTTTCTTACCCTTTACCGGATTAAGAACCGTATCACCTGTTTTCAAAACACCTGAATAAACACGAAAAAAAGTCAGGTTACCAACAAACGGGTCGGTTGCTATCTTAAAGCCCAATGCCGCGAAAGGCTCTTTGTCATCGGGAAGACGCTGCGCCTCTGTCTCATGTTTATCATCGAGATGGCCGGTAATTGCAGGCACATCAATCGGTGATGGCATGTACTCAACAACACCATCCAGCATTGCCTGTACGCCCTTATTCTTGAACGCACTACCACAAAATGTCGGCACTATCTCGTTAGCCAAGGTGCGCAAACGAATGCCTTGCTTAATATCTTCAGCGCTCAACTCACCGCTTTCAAGATATTTGTCCATGAGTTCTTCGTTAGCCTCAGCCGCGGCCTCCATCATGATTTCTCGCTGTGCTTCGCATAATTCGAGCAAATCTTGCGGAATATCACTCTCGATGAACTCCGAGCCCATGTTTTCCTCTTTCCAGCTAATCGCCTTCATTTTAACGAGGTCAACAACACCTTTAAACTGCTCTTCTGCACCTATAGCAACTTGCATTGCTACAGGGTTAGCGCCCAGGCGAGCTCTAATCTGCTCGACAACACGTAAAAAGTCAGCGCCAACACGATCCATCTTATTGATGAATGCCATGCGAGGCACATGATACTTATTGGCCTGACGCCATACTGTTTCAGACTGCGGCTCAACACCACCGACAGCGCAAAAAACGGCGCAAGC
>JAESSQ010000224.1 GCA_016764035.1 Gammaproteobacteria bacterium | reverse complement strand
ACGCCTTCCCCTTACAGCACACCCTCGATAGCACCGCTGGCATTAAAGATCCGCGCGGTCTTATGGGCCGAAAGCTTACAACAAAAACATTAATGGTCTGGCAAAAAGGCATCGTTGAATTTTCTACCTTCTTTGCTCTTTTCATACCGTCAGTAGTTAATTTTGTGATCCCCGCGGCTATCATGCATTTTGCTGTTCCTGATGAAAAACCACAGGCAATGGAGGAAACCGTGCACATGTTACGTGGCGCAAAACGTATCGTCGTATTGTTTCTCGCTACTATTTTCAGCGCAGTATGTTTCCATAATTTTCTCGGCTTACCGCCTGTTATAGGCATGTTAACGGGTCTTGGCTATTTACAATTTATGGGCTTTTATTTGAAAAAAACACATAAAAGTTACATCGATTCAACAGATCAAAACGAATTCAGACACGCAGGTCAATTGGGTAATGTTGTACCGTTTGATGTATTCAAGCCCGTCGCGCGTGCTGAGTGGGACACACTGTTCTTTTTCTACGGTGTTGTGCTTTGTGTAGGCGGCCTTGGCTTTATGGGTTATTTATCGTTGGCGTCCGATGTCATGTATAACGATTGGGGCGCTACTAATGCAAACATTGCGGTTGGCTTTCTTTCTGCCATTGTAGACAATATACCCGTTATGTTTGCGGTACTTTCGATGAACCCTGATATGTCTTTAGGACAATGGTTATTGGTAACATTAACCGCAGGTGTTGGCGGGTCGATGCTCTCGATCGGCTCAGCAGCAGGTGTCGCGTTGATGGGACAGTCACAGGGAAAATACACCTTTTTTGGCCATTTAAAATGGGCTCCTGTCATCGCCATTGGTTATGCCGCAAGTATCGCAACACATATGTGGATTAATGCAAGCTACTTCACACAATCTATTTAGTGATGTCTTGCTTTCTAATTAATTGCTTCATATATCTTTGATAATCTGACAGGCAATCTATATCCCAACAGTCTTCAAGCTCAACAAATGAAATATTATTTTTGGTGAGTTTGTTTCTCGATTGCTGCATGACTTTTTCACTTCCCCAATCGATACCTTCAAATAAGCAAGCATGTGACGTGTTCATGCCAACCAAGACGTAACCACCGTCTTCAGCTGGTACGAATACAACACTGGCATCGTTATGTAAAACATCAATTGCTTGCATAATTTTATCGCCATCTAATGCTGGTGCATCGGTACCTACAATAATGCAATATTTATAATGCTTTAAAAAATGCCTCATGCCATTAAGCATGCGCTCACCAAGGTTGTCGCCCCTTTGTGGAAACAAACTAATCGGGTAACTTTTTTTACACTGTAAAAAAACCTCATGTTTTTCATCAGGGGCACACATCAAAACCACATCACACAACGCTAATTGCGTTAACGAGGTAAGACGCTGATGAATCAAATCATGTTGTAATTTTGTTGCCAATGACTCACCGATATCAGGAATCAGGCGGGTATTCACTTGACCAACAACGGGTGCTTTGGCATAAACCAGGATAACGGTATCCGAATAGTTCATGAGCGATACAGGCGAGCAAGTTTGTCTGGTGAAACACCTAACAGATAAAGCAGACGTAACGTCCACATCAAAAGAACCGTTTTCAGCACGCCGTTAGTTTCCCAACGTCGACTCGATGTAATAACTTGCTTATGAATGCAAATGGGTATGGATAGCTTTTTTAGTTTTTTACTAATGGCAATGTCTTCCATCAACGCGATTTCAGGAAAGCCAGCAACACGATTAAATAAATCTCGCTCGATAAAAATCGCCTGATCACCTGTGGCTACTGCTGTATATCGCGAACGTATATTCATCAATTTTTCAATCACTCGAAAAATTATCCGATGACTCGACAAACGCACATCGAAACGCCCCCAGAAATTGGCGTTAACCTTCTGGCCTACAATATATTGTTTAACAATCAAGCCAATCGCATCACCAGGCAAAAAGGTATCACAATGTAAAAACAAAAAAACTTTACCCGTGGCCATCTCTGCACCAGCGTTCATCTGCAAAGCTCTACCTGCCTTTGATATCAGCACGACATCCGCTCCATCATATGCCAGCACTAAACTGTTATCGCTACTGCCGCCATCGACAACAATTATTTCATGTCCAGCTTCGCGGTACGATTGCAAGCCATCTAAAACAATGGATAAGTTAGCCTCGTCATTCAATACAGGAATAACGATAGAAAATTTTATAAATGGATTAGGCATAAAGACGTTAATGCTGACTAGTTATCAGATAAAGCGCCACCACAACTACTACCACTACCGGCTGTATAACCATAACAGTGATCCATTATTGCGATAGGTTCACCGTCTAACTCTGTCTGTAGAAGATCATTGATATGCCTTTTACTTTTTACTGTATTGTCATCTGCCAGACCCGCCGATAAACCAAGCATCTGATTAAAATCGCAATCATAAGTAAAACCCAGCCAGTCAACACTTAGTGTTGTTTTGCACATAAGACCTGATAAATTATTTTTGTCGTATGATGATTTCAATAATTGCATATAGTCATTAAATAATCCTTTTGAGAGCAACGTACTTCCAAAGCGTTTGATGGGCATATTGGTTATCGTATAAAGATGGTTAAACACAATATTAAAACGTTGCTGTAACTCTATTTTATAATTTGATTCAAGCGCCTCTTGTGACGGCGGTAAGTTTATACCTTGTGGGTTATAGACAAGGTTGAGCTGCAGTTTTTCGTCGACACCGTAACCATAGCGATTTAACAATTTTAAGCCTTCAATACTTTCATTAAACACACCCTTACCACGTTGCGCATCGACGTTTTCTTCAAGGTAACAAGGCATAGACGCGATAACTTCTACCTGGTTTTTAGCCAGAAAGGCTGCCATATTTTCATAACCAGGCGCCAGCAGAATAGTAAGATTACAGCGATCGATAACATGTACACCCATGTCACGTGCGCGTTCAACCAATGAACAGAAATCAGGGTTCATTTCCGGTGCACCACCTGTTAAATCTAGTGTTTTGATGTTCTGTTGTTTTAAAAAGTTAAGTACATCCGTTACCGTTTCTGCTGTCATTATTTCACTGCGGCGCGGACTGGCATCTACATGGCAGTGCAAGCATTGTTGGTTACACAGATAGCCAAGATTAACCTGCAAGGTTTGCAGCTGGGCACGTTTAATCGCAGGAAAATCTGTATTTAGCAGTAAGTCAAAGGTATCTTTCATAAATTTTAATTAGCTGAAAAATCGGTTTAAAAATGCAACGATTTTTTTAGTGAATGGGTTAAATAATCGATTTTTATAATACTGACCAGCAAGACGTTTATTAAGTTGCGCGTAACTGGGATAAGCGTGAACTAAAGCCGTTAATCTTGATACTTTCATTTTTTCCTGAATAGCTAATGCTAACTCATGAATAATTTCACCGGCATGTGGCGCTGTAATATGCGCCCCAACAACTCTGCCTTTATGGATTAATATTTTTGCGACACCTTTTCTATTATTATCGGTTACTGCACGATCTAGTTGCGAGACATCAAATTGATGCACTTCCCCTTTATGTAATTTCTCACATTGCTCAACACTAAGCCCTACCTGAGCGACTTCCGGGTCTGTGTAAACAACAGCAGGGATAACATCGTAGCTAATTTTTTTGGGCATTTTAAAAATCATGTTGGCAATAACCACACCGGCCTGTAACTCAGCCACATGCGTTAGTGGCATTTTACCCGTGACATCACCACAGGCAAATATTTTTTTGTTACTGGTTTGCATTTTTCTATTAACCTGAATGCCACTTGTATCAAATGTAACATTGGCTTTTTCCAGAGCCAATGAGTCAACCAACGGACGACGCCCTATCGCTATTAATATAGATTCAGCCTGTAATGTCGACCCATCTTTAAGTTTGACCTGTTTCATCGTCGACGTCTCTGAAACATCAACAACCTCACTGTCGAGAAATATCTCAACACCTTCTGTAATTAATACTTCGTTCAATACCCTTGATGAATCTTCATCCATGCGTGGCAATAATCGCTCTGCCAACTCAATTACTGTAACTTTTGTACCCAGACGATTATACGCCTGAGCCATTTCAACACCGATAGGACCGCCACCTAAAACAATCATGCTTGTCGGCAATGAAGGCAAGCTATACATGTCTTCATTGGTCAGGTAACTTACTTTATCCAGGCCTTTTATCGGAGGAATAAACGTCGATGAACCGGTTGCGATAACAAACTGTTTTGCTTCGATTTGTCTACCTGCAACCATAATTTGATCAGGCGCGGTAAAATAAGCTTCGCCAGTGACAACCTCACAGCCTAGTTGCTCAAATCGCTCACGACTATCATGAACCTGAATACTGTCTATAGCGTTCTTTATTGTCTGGTTAATCGCTTGTATATCGACGCTGACATCAACCGGAGGCAGGCCCCAATAGTTAGCATTTGTCATCGTATATGCCACCGATGCACTCTTTAACAATGCCTTACTGGGCACACAGCCATAATGCAAACAATCCCCACCCATCGCTTCTTCTTTATTTATCAAAACCACATCGAGGCCAAGTTGCGCAGCCACACTAGCAACAACCAAGCCTCCCGCACCTCCACCTATAACCACCAGGTCACGTTTTTTTATTGTATGCATAAAATTATAACTTCAATTATGTAGTTTTAAATCAACGTAACCTACGACAACACGCTAAAAGTATTGTTCAGGATAAATGTTTGTGAAAATAAAAAGCACTTTAGAGCACGTCCTTCTATTTGTACTGTCAATGAAATGGCGCTATTCGTCAATTATATCAACTAATACTTTGTTAGTATTTTTCTAGTATTTGTAAATAACTAATAAAAAGGTCACACTAGTCAACTCAGGAGGTACAACATGTACAGTCCTTTTCAAAAACAAAGCAACGATGTATTAGAAAAATTTAGAATAAATGCACATCTGCGACGATATGTTAAAGAGCCTACTGTCGTCAACAGATATTTACTACAAGGGGCAGTATTGCAATTAAAAAAACTACCCCACGAGAAGAAGGACCCAGCAGAATCTATTGCTAAACAATTAGTAATTACTGCTTTCTGCCTGGGTTACTACAAATACGCTGATTTAACAGATCAAGGTTACCAATTAGTCAGACAAGATAGGTATCGTGGTTATCAATTGAAGAACAAGAAGATGTTATATAACTATGTGAATAAAAAAATCATTACCAGTTAAAAACTGGTATTTACACTCTTAAAATTTAATATTAATAATACAATATCATCAGCTAAGTAGTTCTACATGCGTACATATATAGCTACTGATTATTATCGATTGCGGACTCTACATCCAAAACCGCTGTTTCCATTGGCTCAACAATCATATTTTCAGCATTAAGTTTTTTTGTACTTTCCACTTGTGCAGTCGAATAATCCATCATAATCTCAACACGTCTATTTTTTGCACGTCCATCCCATGTACTGTTTGTATCTAACGGTTTAGTTTCTGCATAAGCCATAATTTTAAATTCCTTATCTTTTAAATTACCGGCTTTTGCGAGTTCATGAATAACACTTACCGCTCTTGAAGAAGATAACTCCCAGTTTGAACGAAAACGATAGGTATTAATTGGAATATTATCTGTATGTCCAGAAACAATAATCGTACCATCAAAGCCGCCAAATACATCGCTAATCTTTGTTGCTATTATCTTGAAGGGTTTTATTATATTTGCACTGCCAGAGGGAAAGGATCCCTTTTCGCGTACTCGCAAAATAATACTTTTTTCAAGTATTTCTAAATCAACCAAACCTTCTCGTATCTCATCTTTTAATGCTTCACTTACAAGTTTGCTATCATTTTCTAAACGTTTCTTCAATTCGATTTCTTCATTACTCAACGTTACATTTGCATCTATAGCAAGATTTTTTTCAGTGCCATCTTCCGCGACTACATCTTCCTGCATAGCATTAAATGATTTATCTTCCACTTCATTAGAAATCTTATTCTGATTTTCCTGCCCCTCTTTTGACGGATCGGTAAATACTGGATGTAATTTGCTCTCGTCAGTTGTCATCTGTCGAACTTCATTAATCGCCGTTGGCTGTGGACGCCCTGGACTGAATTCCCTGGCAATGATATTGATACCTCTTGGTGTTTCTTTTGCTTTGATTTCTCGTTGCACACCAAATGCATCTTTTAATGATCCTGCTAACTCTTTATAAATGGCTTTATCCATTTCAGAAAATGAAAACAACAACACAAAAAATGCCAGTAAAAGAGACATTAAATCTGCGAACGTCATAACCCAGGCAGGTATACCCTCAGGACATTTACATTCAGCTTCATCACTCATAAATACACACTTTACGTTGCCTCAGCATTATCTTTGTTTTTATTATCTTTGT
>JAESSQ010000223.1 GCA_016764035.1 Gammaproteobacteria bacterium | reverse complement strand
ATAGGCAACATATCACGCCATACCACCTGTTTTCGTAACTGCACACTCTGCATAATAGTGCCGCTATAACTTAATAAGCCAAGCACTGGCACAATAAACGTAAGTGGAAACATAAACGCCAACAAAGGAATGGCGATCAAGCCAGAACCAAATCCTGATAAACCCTTTACTGTGTAAGCAATAAAAATAATAGTAATGGAAAAAATAATCTGTAACACAGACAGTTCGAGCACATCGAGAAGCATTAGACTTTATTAACGTGATTCGTTAGATAGGCATAAAAGAACGATTATACCATCGCTAAACCATCAGATTTATTGACCGCGTCATTATCCTGAGTAAACTGAAAGTATGAATGAATTTTTTAGCATCAGTAGCCAACACGAAACAGCAGAAATCGTTATTGAAGATTGCGCACGACAACTCAAAGCCGCACCTGCTGAGGCAAATTTTGGCTTTATCTATGTGACGGACGCCATGACGGCAGACTTTCCTAAACTCCTTACAGAGTGTAAATCAGTAACAGGTATCAATAACTGGATTGGTACAATCGGCCTGGGTGTTATTGCTAAACAAAAGGAAATGTATGATGCACCGGCTGCCAGTATCATGCTGGCAAATTTTAATCCAGACGATTACACCATGGTGCCCTCGATAAGAAAAATCGATGAAATCGCACCCAGTTTAAATTGGCCACGTATGTTCGTGACTAATTTTGGCATCATACATGGCGACCCATTTAATCCGCACACACAATACCTGATAGAAGACATACAGCAACATGTTGCCAATGGATTTATCACAGGCGGTTTAACTTTTTCACGCAGCCAGCAATACCAGGTATCAAATTACGTTGTCAGTGGTGGAGTTTCTGGCGCGCTGTTTTCAGAAAACATCAATGTTATAACCAACCTTACACAAGGCTGTAGCCCTGTTGGCAGTAAACATACCATTACCCAATCCATGCAAAATACCGCACTTACTGTCGATCATAAACCGGCATTGAATGTTCTGATAAAAGCTATGGACATCAGTGACTTTAAAACACTTAAACAATCGATGGGGGAAGTATTTATTGGACTTTGCCTAATGGTCAATGACAAAAGTGATTACACAGTGCGTAGCCTTATAGGTATAGACCCTGACAAGAATCTTTTTGCAATCAATGACTACCTCATCGAAGGCACTGAAATTGTTTTCTGTCGCCGAAATGCGCAAACTGCTGTCGAAGATATGCAACACATGCTAAATAACATCGCCGCTCGACTCAAACAAAAAATTAAAGGTGGGGTTTATATATCCTGCGTTGGTCGTGGCCGTGATGAGTTCGGCCAAAATTCCGAAGAAGTAAAAATGATACACGCGACCCTGGGTGATTTTCCATTAACCGGATTTTTTGCGAACGGCGAAATCCATCATAATAGACTTTATGGTTATACCGGCGTACTTACTTTATTTACTGAATAATACCTGAGCAGTAGCTAGTTAATACACAAGGAAACGATGTTTGTTACGCTCTTTGAACAGCGTATTGCACCCACAGCTGATGGGCTTTTCCCGGTTGTATCGTTACCTCATCTTCAGCCGCGTTACTACTTTCCACGCATAACATCTGTTTGTAACCGTCCGTACCCAGGTCGCCCATTTTGTCAGCAACTTCTTGCCACGGGTTCCAGACGACCGTCGAATGACTACCGCATTTAATAATAATGATGTTTCGTTTCAAAGCCTTATCTTCTATCACGCAATCACTGGTGGTATCGAGATATATTCGATCGACTTCCCCATCGATACACACAGGGCCATGTTGTACTTTTCGTTTTAGATTATCGACTTTATCCAGATAATCAGTGTCGTCAAGACCATGAATTTTGGTATTCGCGATATCACCAATTCTGAAGTAGGTATGAAATGCCTGACCGATAGTTATAGGCTGTGTGCTGTCGTTATGTGTAATAAGTTCCAGTTCAAGTTTTTTGCCGACAGTTACTTTCAATTGAACCGTGGTGTTAGCTGGCCACATAGCTTTTGTGTCTTCGTCGGGAAGTGTGGTGAAACTAATTCGTGTACTGCCGTTTGCTAATGCTTCTGTACTAAGCACGTGCCAATTGACCGTACGAGCGAAACCGTGCGCAGGAAAATTAGAACTAGCATCATCAGTAGAGTTATACGGACCAAACCATGGCCAACAAATTGGCACTCCACCACGGACAGATTTGCCAGTAGCAAAACTTGCTTCTTCCGAGAGCCAAATGACTTCTTCTTCACCTTTTGGTATCCAGCTTAGTATGTGTGCTCCTTGTAGGCTAATCGTAGAATTGGCGTGAACATTTTCAACATTAACAACAGGAAGGCCGCCTTCTCCAATATTAAAGTGAAGACTATTGTTATTGCCTGCCAGTGAAAATTCGTCGTTTAGTTGTTCGATCAATGTTGCATTCATCGTGTATCTTCTTCCTTAAACATTATGTGATAATCGGATTCTAGCTAAAAAACTGGCCTAAGATACAATTGATTACATTTCTGGTGGCACTCTTCGCCCTTCACGATGAAAACTTGTCTGGTGGCACGTAGGGCACGATGGAATATGCCCTGCCTTAAGAAAGATCACTTTTTCTTCACATTGGTCACAAACCAGCGTACCAGGGCCGGTAATCTCACCGGTATAATAGGCATAAGGTCGCTTTGCAACGTCTTTTAGCCTTAATAGTTCAACGGTAGTTTTATCCGCAGTCTCTAACAACAAATACAACAACGCACTTTCTATGCGCGTGGTTTCAAAGCCCAACCAGTCTATTAGTTTGTCGTCAGTCTCTGCGATATGACTGATGGCATCGTCCAGGTCACGCTTTAACCATTGGGTTAATTTTTCAGCATCATGCTCCGTTAACTCATCGAGTTCTACGGCCTTTTTTCTCGCTTCATCGATAAATGTATGTAACAACGGACCGGTATGTTTTTTAGCATCCTTCAGTTGCCTGGCATCTCGGTCGTGCATCATTTCATAAGCCTCGGTAAGCGCTTCTAATGGTTCGTCGAGTATTGAATTTTTCATTTTCATGTCCTCTTATCCCCTCTCTTTTTGGCTCACCATGTTTCTGTACAATAGCAGAAACACTAACACCACCATAACACCAGTTTATAAAGCTGTCCTATTTTTTGCCCCGCATAAACCATGCGCAATACGGCTATCGACAACCTATTTTTTACACCGTTAACCGTAATTAATATAATAGTTAAAAATTAAACTATTATTGTTATTAATTTACTTTAATAGATGATAATATGACTATTATGGATTATTATATTGCATCAGATAGCGCCATTTTAAATGAGCTTGGCGAGCGTATTCGCAAATTACGCTTGCGCAACAATATCACTCAGGAAAACCTTGCCGAACGTACTTTACTGGCCGTTGGCACCATCAAATCATTGGAGGTCGGAAAAGGCAAACTCTCAACATTGATCGCCGTGCTACGTGAATTGAAGGCTCTGGATCAGCTAGAACAGTTTATTCCCCCTATTACCATCAGCCCACTAAAAATGGCGGAAACCAACAAAAAATCACCGCATAAACGAGCGCGTGCAACGGGCACAAAACGTAAGGCTAAAAAACATGAGCCTTAATGTTGCAGAAGTCTGGTTATGGCAACACCGCGTAGGTGCCATCGCACTTGATGCGAACGGCAATGGTGTATTTGAATACGATACCGATTTTCTGAAACTCGGACTGGATATCGCGCCTATCATGATGCCATTGGAAGAAGCGCGCCGTGGTCATGTATTACATAATTTTCCGGCGCTCAACAAAGATACCTACAAGCAACTACCAGGTATGTTGGCGGATGCCCTGCCCGATAAATTTGGCCAGGCAATCGTCGATGTCTGGCTTGCACGGCAAGGCCGTAGCCCTGCTGATTTCTCAATTATCGAACGGCTTTGTTATACCGGCTCGCGCGCTATGGGTGCACTGGAATTCAAACCCAACGCAATCAAACATTTAAATCAAGCGGTAAGTATCGAACTCGACGAAATGATTACCCTGATACAAGATGTAATGACACATCGTAATGCGCTTGATGTAACACTAAACAACGACCAACAGCAAAATCAGGAAGCCCTGCTCGATATTTTACGTATCGGCACATCAGCTGGCGGCGCACGTGCAAAAGCCGTTATTGCTTACAATGAAACCACCGGTGAAGTGCTATCTGGACAGGCCGAAACCCCATCGGGTTTTGAGCACTGGTTATTAAAATTTGATGGTATTAGTGATATCGAATTCGGCAAAACAACAGATTTTGGACGTATCGAATTTGCCTATTACAACATGGCGCTGGCTGCAGGCATAAATATGTCAGAAAGTCGCTTGCTGGAAGAAAATGGACGCGCACATTTTATGACGCGACGATTTGATCGCGTAGCGGGTAATAAACTGCATTTACAGTCGCTGTGCGCAATACAGCACT
>JAESSQ010000222.1 GCA_016764035.1 Gammaproteobacteria bacterium | reverse complement strand
CAAAACGATGTAAGTCTATTTCTGTTACATCATCTCTAGTGTCGCTATTTAAATTGTTGTAATGTAATTCGCCATAACCACCAACAGTCGTATGGCTAGTGCTTTTACTGTTATCTTCTACCTGGTCAGCTAATTGATTGAACTGCTCTTGCAGAGTGCGGAATTCTTCGTCAGTTACTGCAAAAGCAGGTTGAGATAGTGCAAATGATAAGGCTGCGGCGACAGCACTTTTTGTTAAAGCGTGGTGTTTCACTGTGTTGCTCTCCAAATAATTAAATTAAATAAATGTACAAGATGTGAGCATTATACATAACGTAAATACAAATGCAAATGATTCTCATAAAGATTATCATCTCATGCATTTAAAGGTCTAAATCGTACGTTATAAGAGTGTATAGATTGTGTTGGCGACTATGTGCTACCGGGAATACCTTAATTATTTGGATGTTTATGATGCTTTTAAAGATGAGATGTATTGTCTGGTGGTTTGTTGTCTTTGGAAAACTCAACTAACGATTAATCTCTGCTGAGGGCATGTTATTTTAATCAGTTCTTGACTGGGTCGAGCTTGAAGATATAAGCTGGCGTGCTAGTTCTGTAAGCATACTGAACAACTATTAATTTTTAGCGAGCTGGAATCATGTTATGACGTTGCTAGTTAAAAAATATTTGTGTGAAGTCGTTTTTGGTATTGATAATTGCATATAAAAGACTTATACATAAAACGCAGCATTAGAAAAAATATTAACTTTTTTAAGATAAATTTAATTACTATATAGAGGATATTGGTTATGGGAGTATTAGTTGGACGTGAAGCGCCTGATTTTAAAGCGGCAGCTGTTTTAGGCGATGGTGAAATTGTTGATGAGTTTCATTTTAAAGCAGCGACGAAAGGTAAGCATGCAGTTTTATTTTTCTATCCATTGGATTTTACGTTTGTCTGTCCTTCGGAGTTGATTGCATTTGATCATCGTCTTGATGAGTTTAGCAAGCGTAATGTTGTAGTTATTGGTGTGTCTATTGATTCACACTTTACTCATAACGCTTGGCGGAACACAGCGATTAACGATGGTGGTATTGGGCCTGTGCGTTATACCATGGTTGCAGACATGAGCCATAAAATATGCCAGGCATATGATGTGCAAACACCGGGTGGTGATGTTGCATTTAGAGGATCATTTTTGATCGACAAAGAAGGTGTAGTGAGACATCAGGTTGTTAACGATCTTCCACTAGGCCGTAATATTGATGAAATGTTACGTATGATCGATGCTCTGCAATTTACAGAAGAGCACGGCGAAGTTTGTCCTGCAGGTTGGAAGGGCGGCGATAGCGGTATGAAAGCGACACCTGCTGGCGTAGCTGATTATCTGTCAACAGAAGCGGATAAATTGTAAAAGTATACGTTAAGTATTATTGGGGCTGTTACCGATAGTGTATTTATTTCACTGTTTGTGGCAGCCCTTTTTGTTTAGGGTAGCGTTGTTCATACGCTATCTATCTACACACTTCCCGTAGAATGTAATTACTGCTATTGGTGACTTTATTAGCTTTTTATTTTAATGTCGCTTTGATTTTGTGGTCGTTTGCCTTTAATGTTTTTGTAGAAGTTGGCGATAATTAACATGTCCTTTTCTATGTCACCACTTGGGTATATCAATTGTGCAAAGCCTAATTTCCGGTGTTGGTAGTCGATATAACCCAAACAAATAGGTACATCAGCGGCGATGGCTATATGGTAAAAGCCACTCTTCCAGTATTGGGTTTTTGAGCGTGTGCCTTCAGGCGCAATGGACAATACCATTTCCTTTTCGTTAGTAAATCTTTCGGCAATTTGATTGATAAAGCCGTGAGATTTACTTCTATCTACCGGGATGCCACCTAACGCTGTAAATAGATAATGCAGTGGGCCACGAAACATCTGTGCCTTGGCGACCCAATTAATTTTTAAATCAAGTGTCCAGAACACGAGTAGAGCAAGAGGGAAATCCCAGTTACTGGTATGCGGTGCACCGATCAGGATAAATTTTTTTTCTTCTGGCAGGGTGATCTCTAATTGCCAACCTATTAGCTTTAGAAATGATTTTGCGAAAATTTTGAGCATACAGTTTTGATAAGGTATTTTTAACTAAATTTTGTTTGTCATTTCGAACGAAGGTGAGAAATCTGATTAATCACCTGCCGGATGTTGATGGGGTGTAAGATTTCTCGGCAATTGTTCCTCGGTAACCGCTCCTGCGTTATCCTAATAAGTTACATCCATGTAACGATGCATTGCACTACTGTTCTACATCCGTGTAGAAATCCCTGCGGTCGAAATGACGCATCATTGGCCTAATAATACGGATCTAATGATACTAATCTAATAAAATAATGCAGCGTCGCTTTATACTACCCATTTGTTTTATAGCCAGTTGTTTAGTTTTGCTTTATGCAATTTTTCGTAACCTTCCAATAATTTATTATGTGTGCAAAAACCATCAAGACTTAACCCTGGGCTGTGTAAACCAAAAAAGTTTTCTTCGCCTGCAATTATTTTTTTGCAATCGGATAAAGTTTCTTCGCCGAACATTAGGGTCAGACTGTCTTGGTAATCCTTCAACTTACAATTTTCATCCATGTTAATTTCCAGTAAGGTTTTCAGGCATAAGTAAAATTGTGTTGTTTCGGTATCGAACTGTTCGGTGTGTAAACACCAGTTGACCCATTCGATTGCTTCGTCATCTTTTAAAGCAAGGCATAACATGGCTTTAAGCTCACCAATTCGTAACCGCGCCCAGCTGGTGCCCGCGTCAGGTGCGATGCCGATAAATTCTGCAACACGTTGGTAGTCGTTGTAGCCGCCTTCTTCCAGTCGATTAAGAATAGATTGCCATTGTGCTTTATCCAGCTGTTTTAGTGTAAGGATGTCTTTGCGAAATAACGCGCCTTCGTTGTTGTTGTTCCACACCAGGTCATCTACAGGATAAATATCTGACATGCCAGGTACGATAATGCGGCAGGAATAAACATTTAAATGCTCATAGTCGGCAATGTAAATATCAAATTCCAGTTCATGAATAATCTCACAGAGATAATTAAATTCATCGGTAGTCGATGCATCATGGTCCCAGTCACTGAACGCATAATCCGCTTTGTTTTTGAAAAAATCGTAGGCGATTAAACCACTGGAGTCGATAAAATGTGTTTCCAGATTATGATGATCTGCAACTTCGTCGAGGTCGAAACTTGGCGACTGGAAACCAT
>JAESSQ010000221.1 GCA_016764035.1 Gammaproteobacteria bacterium | reverse complement strand
GCTAAGCACATTCAATTACACCGGGCCTTTTTTAATGCAGGCTTACCGGGACGATGAAGGTGTATCGGTTTTCAAAGAACAACTGCAATGGGTTAAGCCCTACCTGGAAAGCCTAAATCGAGCAAATTAATGGAATTAGGGCTGACAGGTAAACGGGTTTTAATTACCGGCGCTTCAAGAGGTTTAGGCGCCGCAATGGCTCAGCATTTTCTGCAGGAAAAAGCGCAATTACGTATCGTTGCCAGAGGCTCTGAACAATTACACAAAACTGAGTCTGAACTTCAGAAACAGTTTGGTAAAGAAAACATAAAAGCCTTGAAATGTGATTGCACTGATGCAAACGCGTTATCTGAATTAAGGCAATCTATTCAGGATGACTGGCAGGGTATCGATATTGTCGTTGCAAATATTGGGGATGGTCGCAGTATTCCCGATGCATTGCCTGATAGTGAACAATGGTCAGGCACCTGGAATACCAACTTTGAGTCTAGCCTGTTAACCGCCCGTACATTTCTTCCTATGCTACAAGAATCAAAGGGTTGTTTACTGTTTGTTTCATCCATTGCTGGCCTGGAAGCTATCGGTGCGCCGGTAGATTATTCCACTGCAAAAGCGGCACTGTTCGCATTGGCAAAGAATATGTCGAGAAAGTTAGCGCCTGAGGTACGGGTGAATGTCATTGCACCAGGCAACATTTATTTCCCCAATGGCTCATGGGATGAAAAAATAAAACAGGATGCCGATCGGGTCAATGAAATTATTGAATCGACCGTGCCAATGAAACGATTTGGTAGCGTCGACGAAATAGCCGATGCTGCATTATTTTTATGCTCTGATCGCGCTTCATTTATTACCGGCTCAGCGTTGGTTGTTGATGGCGGTCAAACCGTAGGTGTATTTTAAATGTCAGATAAAAAATTAGATCAACTCTTTAGAATAGATAATCAAGTTGTCGTCATTACAGGCGCCACTGGTCTATTAGGACGCAAACACGCAGAAGTCGTTGCAGCGTATGGCGGCATACCTATCCTGCTGGATTTAAACCAGGCTGTAATCGATGATTTTGCAAAAGAATTAGAAGACAAATATAACGTACCCGCCACAGGCATGGTCGTCGATATAACCAATGAAGCATCCATTGCAGAAAATTGTGCGTTTTTGCTGAAAAAATTTGGAACCATTAGCGGTCTTATTAACAACGCAGCAAACAACCCAAAAGTAGAAGATGCGGCGGATAAAAATTTCTCTCGACTGGAAAACTTCCCCATTGATATCTGGAACCAGGATATTGCTGTTGGATTAACTGGCGCGTTTTTATGTGCCAAACATTATGGTAATGCCATCGCAAACAATCCTGCAGGTGGTAGTATTGTCAATATTTCTTCAGACTTGGGCTTGATAGCGCCAGATCAACGACTGTATCTAAAAGATGGTTTGCCCGAAGAGAAGCAAGCCGTTAAGCCCGTTACCTATTCCGTTGTTAAAACTGCACTACTGGGTTTAACACGATATTTAGCAACCTACTGGGCTGACAAAAACGTGCGTTGTAATGCACTTTGCCCAGGCGGTATAGAAAACGGACAGGATAGTGCTTTTCTAGCGGAATTACACAGCCGAATTCCGATGGGAAGGATGGCGAGTGCTGATGAATATCAAGGTGTAGTGATCTTTATGCTAAGTCAGGCTTCTGCTTACCTTAATGGGGCTGTTATCCCTGTTGATGGTGGTCGCACTACCTGGTAAATGAATATCTGCAACGGGTGAGTACATAAGCTGTGCTTTTGTACTGTAAATGGTAACCGTTGTTTGCTTTTAACCAGATCCATGAAACGTTTTAATTTCTATTAATACAATAACTATCAAACTAAGGAGAAAATGTAATGAGTTCATATATAGAACAACTATTTTCAGTTGAGGGTAAAGTTGCCATCGTCACCGGCGCTGCTGCTGGTATGGGTGAAGCTATTGCGATTGGTTTAGGTAAAGCAGGTGCTAAAGTTGCCGTTGCCGATAGAGATGAAGAAGGCGGCGCAGCAACAGCCAAAGCGATTAATGATGCCGGTGGAACCGCAACATTTTATGCTATCGATCTTGTCGATACAGACAGAATTCAAGAAGTAGTCAAAGAAGTGGCTGAAGAGTATGGCCAGATTGATACTTTGGTAAATGCTGCGGGTGTTACCTTCCCACTTAAAGATACGGATTCGTTGGAAGATCGACTGGCAAACTATGACCTGACCATGTCAATCGACCTCCGTGCTGCTTATGCGCTCACAATATCATGTCGTGAACACATGAAGAAAGCCGGTGGTGGTTCAGTTATTAACCTTACCAGTATTAACAGTATTGTCGGCTTCCCAGGTAATCCAGGGTACGTTGCTGCCAAAGGCGGTATGCGTATGATGTCTAAAGGCTTAGCCATGGATTTGACTGGAGATAATATTCGCGTCAATAACATTGCACCTGGTTATATAAAAACTGCCATGACGGCAGGCAGCCAGGCCGATCCTGAAATGTATAATTCTCGTCTGCGCCACATGATTGTACAACGCTGGGGCGAGCCAGAAGATATGGTTGGTGCCACTATCTATTTAGCATCAAGTGCTTCTTCTTACGTAACGGGTCAGGACATCTTTGTTGATGGCGGCTGGACTGCAAAAGGTTTGACTTAAACCCTTCCTTAAAAATACGTAAAAATAACGACCGTGTTGTTATTAATATAACAACACGGTCGTTACACTTAGGAGTAGACAATGAGCAATAAAAACTGCATCGTAACCCCCGGCTTTCCTGGAAGTGTTGAAGTATCAAGCAATGCTAAAACAAGAACATTCGATAAACACTGGATACCTCTGTTTAATAAAAATCTTAGTGCAGCGGGCATACCGTCAGAAACGGCAGAATTACCCGAAGCATGGTACCCCGATTACGACAATCTAAAAGCGGCATTTGATAAACTTGACGTCAATGAAAACACTATATTGGTAGGACACAGCGGCGGCAATGCCTTTTTAGTTCGCTGGCTTGGCGATACCAAAACTAAAATTGCGAAACTTATCATGGTCGCCCCCTGGAAAATTGCAGAACCAGGCGATGAGCTAAGAGAGGCACTCTACACCTACCCTATCGATGAAAGCATTAAAGACAGAGTAGGCGAAATCGTTATGTTCACCTCAGACGATGAAATGGACGAAGGCAAAGAAAGCCTGAAAATCTACCAGCAGGCATTGGCTGGAGAAGTCATCGAATTAAAAAAACACGGACACTATATTCTTCCACATATGGAAACTGAAGAATTTCCTGAACTACTTGACGTTGTATTGAAGTAAACGATTACCGCCGAACAATTACCACTGAACAACTACCGCTGAAGGATAAATCGATATGAGAGACGCTATCACAAAAATGTTTGAAGATTCCATGTCCGTCAAACAAGACACTCTTGATACCAATATCGATTTAATCATTCAAACGGTAGAGACAATGACCACTTGCCTGAAACAAAATGGAAAAATATTGTTTTTTGGTAACGGTGGCTCTGCAGCCGATTCGCAACATATCGCTGCAGAGTTTATTGGTCGTTTTATGAAGGAAAGAAAAGCCCTTGCCGCGATAGCATTAACCACGGATAGTTCCGTGCTAACGTGTCTGGGCAATGACTACTCTTACGAGATAATATTCTCGCGACAGATTGAAGCTTTAGGTAATAAAGAAGATATCGCCTTTGGAATATCCACCAGCGGAAATTCAGCCAATGTTATCAAAGGAATCGAGCAAGCAAAGCAGCAAGGACTAAAAACAATTGTTATGACAGGCGGTGGCGGTGGCAAACTGAAAGGCATGGCGGACATACACCTTGACGTGCCATCAAAATCCACGGCGCGTGTTCAGGAATCGCATATGTGTATTTATCATGCAATTTGCGAATTAGTTGAAAATCAATTTGCTTCCGCTTAAGGTAGAGTCCAAATTATTTGTTCTATCTTTGCCAAATAGTTATAACCCGATACCAGCATCAACATGAAAACGGGTTCGAATTCTGAAATTTTTTCTGTGTCCACAGAAGCAATAGCTCACTGAGAATATCGGCATACTCAGATGTGCTGTTAGCTACCGTTACCGTATTACTCTCGCTACCACTGACCACGCCCAATACAGCTAAGATAGCTGCTCCCTGATTTTGAAATATGGATATCGCTCTCGCTCTCGGCTTGATATGTATCAGTGTTTATTTATGTGGCAAAGAGAAGTGTTGTTGAAGGTTATGGTACGTTTGATTTTTTTGTTCCGTGTAGTAATACCCAGTCGTCTTCGACTCTGGGTTTATCCATAGTAAAAAATTTACAGTATGTCTTGAGTATAGATTTGGCCTGTTCTTTTAGAATACCAGATAACACAATATGGCCATTTATTCGTGTGTGCGAAGCAAGTAACGGTGCTAGTTCTGCGAGTGGGCCACTGAGAATGTTTGCGACAACAACATCGTAAGATGCGGTTGTGTCTTTCGTGTACTTTTGAAAATCGTTGGGCAGAAATGTTTGTATTTTATCGTTGATGAAATTCGTTTCGGCATTGTTATGGGTGGCAGTCAATGCCTGTGGATCGATATCAACGCCATCGGCATGAGATGCGCCTAACATACAGGCGGCAATGGCAAGTATTCCAGATCCGCAGCCGTAATCTAAAATGTTATTTTGTGTTGTTATGTTTTCATCTAGCCAACGTAAACATAAGGCTGTGGTCGGATGTGTGCCGGTGCCAAATGCCAGTCCAGGATCAAGCCGAAGGTTAATGGCGTCCGCTTTAGGGGGTTCTAGATGAAGAGGGCACACCCAAAGGCGGTCGCCAAACTGCATCGCATGGAAATGTTCCATCCAGGCGCGTGTCCAGTTCTTATCTTCCAGAATTTGTGTTGAGCATTGATAAGATGCATGTGTAAGCTGGGTTGTCAGGCAGGCGTTAATTTCGTCAACAAGTTCTTTTTTAACATGTTCGCTGCTGTACAGGCCAGTAACGACGACCCTGTTCCATACTGGGGTTTCATCCGGTGCGGGCTCGAGTATGGGTTGGTCGGCGGCATCCGTTAAGGTGACGGTTTGTGCGCCAGCGCTGAATAAGCAGTCTTCGACGGTTTGCGCGTCGTCTTTTGTGGTATCAATCGAAATTTGTATCCAGCTCATTCTTGTCTGCTCCGGTTTAGTGTGTGCTACTAAGGTGCAGCATTATAAGGTAATTAAAAGTCACTTTTGTTGTTGCTGAATATTTTCATGCAGCATCGGTATAGTGTAGAATTCCGCCCGGGAGTTGGCCAGGCAATCGCGCCAGAACGTTTACGTTTTGGGGAGGAAAGTCCGGGCTCCATAGGACAGAGTGCCAGGTAACGCCTGGGGGGTGAAAGCCTACGGAAAGTGCAGCAGAAAATAAACCGCCTGGATTTAATCTAGTATTAAATCTCGGTAAGGGTGAAATGGTGTCGGTAAGAGCGCACCGCGCTGGTGGTAACATCAGTGGCAGGGTAAACCCCACTCAAAGCAAGGCCAAATAGGGTTCCTTAAAGCCTTTTTATAAAAGACTTTATGGCGTGGCTCGCGTT
>JAESSQ010000220.1 GCA_016764035.1 Gammaproteobacteria bacterium | reverse complement strand
GTCAACGGCATTAAATTACAGGGGCAAATCGAATCGTTTGACCAGTTTGCTGTTTTGTTAAAAAATACCGTTACACAAATGGTATATAAACATGCAATATCAACCGTTGTTCCTTCGCGCCAAATAAAATGGAGTGATGAGATTATGACTAACGATGGCAACGAGAATTAAGTATAATGATAAAGACGATATGAAATGGTCGCCACCGGCGGCCTTTTTTTTGCTCGTGATGAAAGTTTATAACAATCGATAATGTATAAATTCGTTGATTAAGCTTCGTTTGAATCCATATAAAGCAATGTGATTTATTAAATAGTTGACATTAAATAACATAAGTAACTAGTTGAAATTTAAAAATAAATGTTAGATATAGAACGCGTAGAAGGTGGTAACCGGGCAATTTTAGTCCACATGGATATTCGTGATGAGGCGCATCGTGAAAACCTGTCTGAATTTAAAGAGCTGGTTCTCTCCTCAGGTGCCGCCATTCTTACTATCGCTACCACCAGTCGTCAACGCGCCGACCCTAAGTATTTTATTGGCAGCGGTAAAGCAAAAGAAATAGCCGAACTGGTCAAGCAACACGATGCAGATGTGGTGCTTTTTAATCATGCGCTAGCTGCTTCGCAAGAACGCAACCTCGAAGGTTTAATTGAATGTCGTGTGCTTGATCGCACCGGTCTCATTCTGGATATCTTTGCGCGACGTGCGCGCTCCTTCGAAGGTAAATTACAGGTCGAACTTGCACAGTTGAGGCATCTTTCAACCCGACTGGTCAGAGGCTGGACCCACCTTGAACGGCAAAAAGGCGGTATCGGATTACGCGGCCCGGGTGAGACACAATTAGAAACTGACCGGCGATTACTTAACCTGCGTATCAAGCAAATAAATAAGCGTCTGGATAAAGTTAAAAAGCAGCGCGAGCAAGGTCGGCAAGCCAGGCAAAAAGCGGAAATAGCAACCGTTTCATTAGTTGGTTATACCAACGCCGGTAAGTCCAGCTTGTTTAACGTGTTATCTGAAGACCATGTATACGTACAGGATCAATTGTTTGCGACACTGGATCCGACGCTTAGGCGTGTTGACCTGAGCGGTGATGTTGCGATGATCCTGGCCGACACTGTAGGGTTATCCGTCACTTGCCGCACGATCTGGTCAATGCCTTTCGTTCAACTTTGCAGGAAACTGCCGAAGCACAGTTATTGTTACATGTGATCGATTCAGCCGATGAAAATCGTGAGGCTAACATTGACGAAGTCGAAAAAGTGCTCAGCCAGATAGGTGCAGATAATGTGCATTGTATCCACATAATGAATAAGGTGGATTTAACCGGCGTAAAGCCAAGAGTGGATTTTGCTGATGACGGCAAAGTTAAACGTATCTGGTTATCCGCTGAAACAAATGTTGGTGTTGATTTGTTAACGCAGACATTAATCGATCTGTTTCGTGTTCATATGATTGAAGGTGAGTTGTCACTGTCGCCAGCGGAAGCAAGGATGCGGGCGAAATTATTTGAGATAGGCGCAATACGTAATGAAACGATTGACGAAGAAGGGCGCTTCGTTTTAAAGATTAGTATTTCGCGACGTGATTTAAATCAATTTGAGTCTCGAGAGCAGTTTCCATTGGAGTCCATGCTTTTATAACGTTGTTCTATAAGGTGATAGCGCATCAGAATTTGCATTGCTTTCGCCTTTAGCGGCATCAGTGATAAAAAATATGTTTAACGCTATCACAGGTCTAAAGTAAAAGCTTTTAAAGCAGGAATATTCAGGTAGAATGTCGCGCTTGCGAGTGTTGCATACGAATGGCGTATCAATGCAGTTTAAAGCACAATAATTAAAGTACAATAAATTTTATAGTGAGTTTTGGGAAAAAATATGCGAGAGCACAACAACGGTAAACAAGCAATGGCCTGGAATGAACCTGGTAGCAACGGTGATAAAGATCCTTGGGGTAACAAAGGAAATCGTGGTAATCAAGGTCCACCAGATCTGGATGAAGTATTCAAGAACCTGCAAAAGAAATTTGGCAGTCTGTTCGGTGGTAGTGGAGGCGGTCGTTCTGGTAGTACTGGCTCCGGATTTCCTGGTGGAATAGGTATCAGTTTGGTCATCGTCATATTACTGGTTTTTTGGATGACTACCGGTTTTTATAAAATAGAAGAAGCGGAGCGCGGTGTTATATTTCGCTTTGGCCAGCACGTAGAGACCACGCAAAAAGGCTTGCACTGGCATTTGCCGGTGCCGATAGAACGCGTCGAAAAAGTCGATGTTACCAAGGTTTATACTATTCCAATCAATTCGACTATGTTGACCCAGGATGAAAATATTGTGGATATCATCGGTACAGTTCAATATCAAATTGATAACGCCGAAAAATTTCTGTTTAATGTGAGAAATCCAGTGATTTCGTTATCGCAAGTCACAGAGAGTGCCTTACGACAGAGTATTGGTCGTAGCAAAATGGATTATGTTATTACTGAGGGTCGTGGCGAAATTGCCATCCAGGTAAAAGACATTATTCAGAGTATCGTCAATAACTATGGCACTGGGTTATCGATTTTCAAAGTAAACATTCAAAACGCGAAACCACCCGAAGCAGTAAAAGATGCTTTTGATGATGTGACCAAGGCACGCGAAGATGAAGAGCGTTTCAAGAATGAAGCCGAAGCCTATCGCAATGAAGTTATTCCAAAAGCACGTGGTGCATCTGCACGTATGCGTGAGGAAGCCGATGCTTACCAAAATGAAGTCATCGCCAGAGCTGAAGGTGAAGCGCAACGCTTTGATCTGTTATTGAAAGAATACAAGAAAGCACCAAAAATAACACGTGAGCGCTTATATTTGGACATGATGGAATCGGTGTTGAGCAACAGCTCTAAGGTATTGATTGATGTCAAAGGTGGTAATAATTTGCTTTATTTACCTTTGGACAAGTTAATGGACCGTCAAAGCAATAGTGGTACAGCAAGTCAGCGGGGAGCCGCAGATATTTTAAGAGATATTCAGCAGCGTGGTGCTGATAAAAATACACAACGCGCCAGAATAGATGACTTGCGTTCTAGAGGAGCACGATAATGATTATGAACAGTTTGAAAATTATTGTACCTGTAATAGGGTTGTTGATATGGGCATCGGTGTTTTCGGTCGACGAACGTGAAGAAGCTATCCTGTTTCAGTTTGGTGAAATCATCAATTCAGAATTTGAACCTGGTTTGCATCTTAAAGCGCCCTTTATCAATAATGTTAGAAAATTTGATAATCGAATTTTAACCATCGATCAGAAGCCTGAACGTTTTCTTACCCAGGAAAAAAAGGACTTGATTGTCGATTCGTACGTTAAGTGGCGCATTACCGATGTAGTTCAGTATTTCAAAACCACACAAGGTGATGAACTTACCGCTGGACGATTATTGTATGAAAATATTAATAATGGCCTGCGTGACGAATTTGGTAAACGTACTATTCAGGAGATTATTTCTGGTGACCGTGCGCAAATCATGAGTTTGATGACAAAACAGGCGTCTGAACGTGCGAAAACGCT
>JAESSQ010000219.1 GCA_016764035.1 Gammaproteobacteria bacterium | reverse complement strand
CTGAACCACCACCAGTGATGACACCGACCTTTCCTTCAAGAATACCTGACATTTTTAACTCCCATAGTTTGAAATAAAAAGATTTGAAATAAAAAAGCTTGATATAAAAAAGCTTGATATAAAAATTTGCGAACTAGAAATTGAGATCGGCCATGCTCTCACAAAAGTAAGCTTGCATAAAAGCAGATCGCCATAAATAAATTGGTTCTTATATTGTCAGGAATTCAAACTCGGTAGGGCAAAAAATCAAGTTAAACGAGACAAAACCCTCTTTTAATCTATTGACTTCAAATCCTCGGGCAACTCGTTCAACCTCTCGACACTGTCGCCCATTTTAATAAATCCAGATTGCACGACACTGCAAATACGACCGCATCGCCAATCCAGTGCTAAAGCGCCAGACAAACCTTCCTGTATAGATTCCATTCGCCAACAGGGCGCCATCTCGCCATTTATAGAAACGATTAGTTCTGTTCCGATACGCAGCCAGCAGGGTTCGTAACTGTAAATAGGTAGTTCAATGCCCGCCACCAACAAGTTGGCTCGCCGCACCGTCCAGGGCAATTGTCGGCGCAATTCAAAGCCCACTTCATGCCAATCACGTTCCAGTAGCAATGAAACCTGACGCGGCCCTGGCTGACCTCGGGGGTCACAGGCTACGCCACTTTCGCGGGTCACCATGGTTTCCTCAAGCTCAATCATGGGGCCCATTATCTCTAGTCGGCGGGCAATGCCTTTTAGTTCACCAGCCATAGTCGCTGTCCCCGACGAGGTATCTCGTATCGGCCTGGTCAATCCAGCAAAGAATAAGCATAGCGCAGTCTACTTTTTACAGGACACAACGTAGATTAGAATTTGGGGATTTGGTGACGCTTAAGCAAAAAACAGTTTTATAAAAAATAGTTATTTTGAATTCTATCTGGGAAAAACGATGGGATCAGCTGAACAGCTGTACATTACTAGTTTCGCCAACAAGTCGCCGGGGCCTTAACGCCCCGAGGGTTGCCCGCACTTATAGTCAATGTCATGTTATTTCCTCCCGCACAACTATAATCGTTAGCCTGATCACCCACCGCAGTTACAGTTAGGATGTAAGCGGTCGCTGTATTACCGGTAACTGCAACTGTGTAACGGCCATCCACCGAATTAACGCTACCCCCTATATCGCCTAATGTTCCGTAGGTGGTGTTATTTGCGCGCCATTTCTCCTGTAAATTTTGCAGGGTCAGCAAGGCATCCATAGCATCCGAGCGGCGTGCTGTGCGAATTTGGTCTTGGTAGGATGGATAAGCCACGGCCGCCAATATGGCGATAATCGCAAGCACAATCATCACTTCAATTAAGGTAAAACCTCGATTTGCTATGTGCGAACGTTGGTCCAACTTTCTGCTAACCATTTCAGGCTCCTCGTCCTTTATATTCATCGCCAGGCTAGTGATACCAAACTCATTGTTTCTATAACGCATCATCATTCACTGGACAAACAATACACACCTTCGATAAGTCTATATTAGGCAAAGAACGCGTTCTTTAAATATCGAGTCAGTGTAGTTTTACAATCTGATTTGAATCTAGATCGGTTCCAATTTTCTTTATTTCAATTTGGTTTAGCCTCTCCTAAATAATTCTAACAGTCGTTGGAGGCACCGGTAGCTTTTTTAACCACCCTGATGGAGCTAATATCAGGGGTACTTGCGGTGGCCAGACTCGTGCTATTTTGGTCAAAAACCAGGCTCGCAGTGTCAACTGGGCTTGAGCCCGTCAATTCGCACACGCCCTCGGCGTTGCCCGGCGCGCTTACTAAGAAAGTGATGACTCCCGTCCAGGTATCGCCATTATCAATGTGCGTAATGTAACAATTGTAAGTAAGTGCTCCAGCGTCCACAGTACAGATTCTACTAGTATCAGAACCGCTAGTTCGGGATAGCCCAACGCTATCTAAAGTTGCGTCAATAGTGGCGTAGCTGCCACTAAACCTCAGATCGAAAAAGACAATAACAACCGGATCGCCATTGTCGTCGAGGACAGGGTTTCCGTCCTCATCCAGAGCGGGGTCTCCACTCGCATCAAGCGGAATCACCTCGACATCAGGATCACTACCACCATTCGACCAGACACTCGTGGTATCAGGCTCGGTCAATACACCTACAAACTGTGCTGCACTATCTGCAGGAATAGTTTCCCAAATCAATGTCGATAATTGAACACGCTGTGCCGCCCCAACACGATCAGTCCATATCACCCTTACGTCCACTTGTCGTGGGTTGGTGCCACGCACGGACCAGTTGCGGGTAAAGGCCGCCGCGTAGCCATCAGCAGCAAATTCAGCTGGAAGGTTCTCGCCGGTATTCACTTCGGCGATAAAATTAGTATTCGATAAGCTGGGCATATCGGTATCAAAATCATTACCACCAGCGTCATCAACACCAAAATAACTGCGCAGTTCTTCCAACTTTTGCTCAGCGAGAGCAACAGCTTCACTGCGAATTTTTGATTCCGCTGTTGTCTCCATTGTCGTGCTATGAAAACGAAATACCGCAAGCAAACCACCCGCTAGCACCACGAAAGCAATAAGCGCTTCTAGGAGCGTAAAGCCTCGTTGGCATCGACTAGAACAACGCGTCATCCTTTTCATCATTTAACCCTCAAAAATCTACCCAAGAACTCGGCAATGCCGTCACAATCTTGATATCTTTCAGCCCACCTCCACCACCCGACAAATCAACATCATAAATGTTTGTATTTGCGGTATATTTATTTAGGTCTCCGCTAAAAGCGACCGTTCCATATACATCCGCTTTGCCACCGCCCTGCGCACCGATTTGAGTATCACAACTAACCGCTTGATAAAATACCAGGCCCCAAATTTCAACATTGCCATTAATTGGTGGGCAACCAACACTTTCATCAAAATAAAGCACGACTGCATGATCGATAGTGTATGGAGCAGTATTCCCTGGGCCAGTTGTACCGCTACCTATATCATCACTCCAGGAATTGCCATTCCAGTCCGTCAAGCCCGTCGGATCGCTAAAGTAAGCATCGATATAGTAGACTGTACGATCAGCAGGACCTCTATTTGCTTCAGCTTCCTTTTCAGAAATTGCCTTGAGCTGCGCCGCAGTCGTCACACCAAAAAATGTTTCGTGAAGGCTTAAGGTCAAAGGATCCGGATCACCATCTTCATCCACGTGTGTACCGTTCGTATCCCATGCAATAGAGGCATCCCCGATAGAGATAGGATCGCCGTTTAGGTCGAAGGCACCGGGGTCAACACAGGCCTCTGCACCATTAAGAGAACCAATTGCAATGTCGTCGCTATATATATCCGGGGTACCAGTAACATCGCTCAGACAATTTTCAATAGCAAGAGGAGGACCATCCCACAATGATGCTGTACCAAAATCTGAGATTAAATACTGCATAGTAATCGTTTTGGTTATGTGCGTATCACCTTCTGCCACAGCCGTTGCCGCTACTTCAATAATGGCCGGACTAGCACTCTCATCGGTCAACAAAGTATAAACCACCGTAGGCGTATAGGTATCAGCCTGCTGATCAATCGTTGCGCCAGCTGCAGCATTAACAAAGGGTGCTGCCGTGACTGTTTCACCAGCCAAGCCAGCGAGAATGCCACTGGGCCAGGCCAACCCCGAATCAGCATCGAAATAAGCAAGTTCAAGCTGGCTCGCTCCATATTCCAGAGCACCCACCGCAGCGGCATATACCTCTTTACTACGAATATCATTACCACTGAGCTTTTGCTCATTAAAAGCAGCTGTATTAACCACCAGCGCACTAAGGCTAGCAATAATCACCAGAATCAGAGTCACTAACAAAGCAGCAGCGCCACATTGCCTTCGGCCGTAATCCCCCCGTATTCTTCGCTGGCCGGATATCTGCCACTCCATACTACTTGGTCTTACTTGCTGCCTGCTCATTATTGCCACCCTTCGCGCTTGTCAAATGTTATTAAAATCAACAAAACGGTCGTTTTTGATCTTAATGCTGTCACGTAGCTCAACTGTAACCGTTGAATCTGCGGTTAGCTCTCCTGAAAGCACTACTATAATTTTTCGCCGATGGAGGCAGGTTTCTCCCGCCCCGCAATCCGCAAAATTATCGCCATCACCGTCAACTTCATCCCCCACAACCTCATACAGAATTGAATCTGCGGCATCTTCTGTAAAAGTTAACGCGGTAATCACCACTTCACCGCTGCTTATCCCTTCCCAGTTGCCGGCACCAGCGCAATCAACGTTAGTACCGCTTTGTACTGCACCTCCGTTTAAGCGAAAACCAAAGCTCTCCGCGCCTCCGCCATCCAATGCACCGTCCTTATCCAGATCGTAGCGATAAGCGATGCAGTTAGCTCCAATAGTGATTGCGCCAAATTGGCCAATTGTGGCAGCCATTGCTGCCCTGCCAGTAAAGTTGCCGTCGGCGTCCACCACGTCCCAGCTCGCGACACTCGCGGCGTTGGCTGGATCGTAAGCTTTGACATAACCGGCGCGCTGGAGATCGCGATGAATAAAATCCAGAGTTGCACGCATCTGCTGATTCAGACGTATGGCTCGGGTATTTTCCAGGCCGGAAAAACTGATTTTCGCAAATAAGGTCACCGCGCCCGCCAGGATTATCATGCCGACCGCAAGGCCAACCAATAACTCCACAAGACTAAAACCGCGCTGCTCGCCCGAAAAAGCATCAGAAGGGTCTAACATGCGCTATACCCCATTGTTGTTGTACTTGTATTCGGAGCACATATCCTGACTCGTCCGCGGATACTGACAATCACATTCAACGCCCAACTTCCCGATGTTAAGTTTATCGTCCCGTTACCAGCAGTACCTCTTATCCGGGTGAAAGTACTACCGCCGCCAAAGTCATCTGCAAAATTGACTCCGGTAAAATTTGCCCCATCTATAACCTGGAGCACAGGCGTAGGTCCAACCAGTACTGAGCATGCCCCCGCAGCGGCAGGGTCGGTCAAAGCGCAATTACACAGGGCGGCGGCGTAACCAACACACCATGCGCCACTATTTACTGTTACCACTAAGTCCATATCACGCGTCACGGTTTCTGCTTTAGCTTTCACCATCAAGCCATAAACAGCTTCTGTCGCGCGTTTGAGTCTATTCTTATCAAAGAAATCATTAAATGAAGGCACCGCTATTGTCAGTAGCACCGCTACGATGGCAACACTGATCATCAGCTCAATCAATGTAAAACCGTTTTGTCCTTCACGCATATAACGCATGCTCTCCAATCCTTTAGATCTGTCTATTTGCATTTCAGTCCATCAATCATGGGCTTAGACCGATCAAAACCTGTGGCATCATCTGACTAACAGTATATGACTGGGCGGCGTTCATAATCAGTCCACCGGTCGCTGTCATCCGCCTCCGGTCATTTAGCCCAGTATAAATCATACAATCAACAACAAAGCTAAAGCAATTTTAACCGTAAATCATGGAGCTACGAGGATTACTTGTTAGCCAGTATACCGCCTATACTCAACCCAATTTCCTAGTACAGTACGCCCAAAGCATCTATTCTCGACTCAATGTTTTGGTATCTATACACCTACGACATATTACGTAAATTACGCTCGAGAAAACGGGAATACATCACAAAACGCCAAGAACTAATTGACATGGTTCTATAATTTTTATAGGCGGCGGCTATTTGCGGAAAGGTTGGTCGTTTGATGCGCTACAGAGCAATTCTCTCAAACTGATGAACCCAGACAAGATGATCCTCTTCCCAGGGCATACCTGGGTGCATTTT
>JAESSQ010000218.1 GCA_016764035.1 Gammaproteobacteria bacterium | reverse complement strand
GCTTTTGTTGGGCCAAATATTTTTAACTGGTTGTCGATGAACACATCGACGATGCCATTTACCAGTGCGGTTTCCGGGCCAATAATGGTTAGGTCAATGTTTTCGCTTTTGGCAAAAGCCAGCAGAGCAGGGATGTCTTCTGCATGAATATCGACATTTTCGATATTGTTTTCAAGGGTTGTTCCAGCATTGCCGGGGGCAACGAATACTTGACTGACGAGAGACGACTGCGCGGCTTTCCAGGCGAGGGCGTGTTCACGTCCGCCGCCACCGACGATTAAGATTTTCATGTGCGCATTCATGTGTGATTATCAGCAAGGTCGATTTTAAACGGGAGATTTTACACTACTATGAAAGGGGCTTCTGATTATTTATTAAGCTTTCGATTTTGCTATTAGCTCTAAGGTTTGTTCCGTAAGTGGATGCCAAAATTATTTAGTTTCGGTTTTATTGTCTGCGTCTTTGGTGGCTGAAGCGGTTGGCTTTTCATCATCATCCATGAGGATCCTGTACGCGGGACCTTCGAGATCATCAAATTGATCTGATTTTACTGCCCAGAAAAAAACAGCGATGATGATAGCGACGATTATCAATGCAGTTAGTACGAGTAAGTAGATAATGTCCATAGTATTTTTATTTAGTGCAAAGCTAGCTGTGTGTTATTTGAGGTGGCGATTATTGGCTAGGTAACCTTCATCCTATTGAGTCGAAGCGCATTGAGTATTACAACTAACGAACTTGCTGACATGCCCAGTGCCGCCAACCAGGGTTCGACATAACCCGTTGCCGCTGCCGGTATGGCAACAATATTATACATAAGAGCCCAACTCAAATTTTGTCTGATTATACGCAGTGTTTTAACAGCAATACGATAACCATGGTAGATGTGCTCGATATTATTGCTAAGCAAAATCATATCGGCAGTGGCGGCGGCCAGTTGTGTGCCTTTGCCCATGGCGATGGAAAGGTTTGCGCCGGCGAGCACGGGGGCATCATTTACGCCGTCGCCAGTCATGACAACGATAGCGCCCCGATCTTGCAGTGCTTTTACCTCTGCTAATTTGTCTTCAGGCTTTAAGTTTGCCAGACAATGTTGGATACCTAGTTGCTTGCTTATGTCGGCGGCGGTTTCGATTCTGTCGCCACTCATCAGATGAGTATGCTTTTGTTGTTGATGAAGTTTTTCGATTAGCGATTTAGATTCCGGACGTAGGTTGTCAGATAAAATAAAGGTGGCAATGTGATGTTCAGGGCATGCCAGAAAGATTTTGTTCAAATTATCTTTGCTGCATTCAGGGGTAATATGGCAATGCTTTTGTATGAATTTTTGATTACCAATAAACCAGTCTGTGTTGTCGATTGTGCCTCGAATGCCTTCACCGGTAATGTGTTGTAAATGCTTAATGTTGAGTAGTGGCTGCTGGTTAGCGGCTAGTAATGCTTTAGCAATAGGGTGTTCAGAGTTTGCTTCCAATGATGCTGCGATGACTAATGCACGTGCTTCATTAACGTCTGCGCTGTGTACGATGGTTTTATCGAGTGTTATTTTACCCTCGGTCAATGTGCCGGTTTTATCAAAAACAAAATCGGTGGCCTGCGCAAACGTTTCCAGTGCGTGCGTACTTTTTGGTAACAGTCCTATTTTTGCAAGTTGGCCACTGGCGGCGGTTATTGCGGCTGGTGTTGCTAACGAAAGTGCACATGGGCAACTGACAACCAGGGTAGCGATGGTGATTTCTAACCACTGGGAAGGGTCGACGCTGTACCAATAATAAGCAACGCCTGTAGCGATAGTGAGCAAGATGCTAACAAACCAGCTGGCAATTTTATCGGCAAGTTTAGCGATGGCGGGTTTGGTCTGTTGCGCATTATCGATTAATTGTTGTATGGAATACAGTACCGAGTCTTCACCCAGTTCGGTAATTTTGATGATGATGGGGTTTTCTGTATTGGTACTGCCACCGATAACTGTGTCATTAATTTGTTTGGTTATGGGCAGACTTTCTCCGGTAATCAAGGATTCATTCACGCCAGAAATACCGTCGATAATTTTCCCGTCAGCAGGAATGATCTCGCCGGGGCGAACCAGCAGGTAGTCACCTGTTTTTAATTCTGAGACAGCAACACTCTCTCGGTATTCTTCTGTTGCGTTAGTCGCTGATTCAAAAGATGGATGCTTGTAATTGATAATTCTGGTGGCGATGGCGGGCTTTAGGTTGAGTAGAGCTTCTGTTGCTTCGGAGGTTTTTTTTCGTGTTCCGATTTCGAAAAAACGTGCGCTCAATAAAAAGAATGTGAACATTGCAACTGAGTCAAAATAGACTTCACCATAGCCTGACAGGGTATTTACGGTGCTTGCACCAAATGCGATAGCGATACCGAGTGATACCGGCACATCCATACCGACACGTTTATTTTTAATGTCTCGGTAGGCAGATTTGAAGAACACACTGGAAGCGTACAAAAGTATTGGCACGCACAGAGCGAAACTGATCCAGCGGAAACTTTGTTTGAATGTCTCGTCGATTCCCCACCACTCACCGGTATACATGGCAACGGCAAAGATCATGATCTGCATGCCAAGTACGCCGGACAGGCCTAAACGCTTTATCTGTTGTTTGCGTTCGTTTTCGAGCACGCGCTGATTTTGTTCGGGGTCGTACGGGTGGCCTAGATAGCCGATACGTGAGATGGATTCGAGTATGTCGCTGAGATGAATTTTACTGTTGTCCCAACGTACGCGTGCGCGATGGGTACTGTAGTTAATGTTTGCACTGATGATGCCATCGAGAGAATTAAGGTGTTTTTCGTTAAGCCAGATACAGGCAGCACAGGTGATGCCTTCGAGGATAAGTGAAACCTCCAGCGTGTTTTCATCGCTTATCTTGTGGACGAATTTTTTTTGAACAGCCGTACTGTCATAAGCTTTTAGTTGTTGCAGAAATTCGGGAACAATCTCTTCTGGTTTTTCAGCGTTGCTGGTGCGGTATTGGTAAAAATCATCCATGCCGCTGTTAATGATTGCTTCTGCTACTGCCTGGCAACCATAACAGCACATGGCTTGATTCTTGTTTTTATATTCTACAAAAATATTCAGGCTCGCTTCGACAGGTAAGCCACAATGAAAGCATGATGTAGGTTTTGAGTTTTTATTCATGTGTGTTTATTGTCGAAATTTTAAGTCGCATATATAGCCAGTTACGTAAATGAATTATAGGTGTTTACCAATATGCTGGTTGCAATATTTTTACTTGGCATCCAAGGTCGCGATAATTTTATTGGCTGTGTTTGTTTTTTTGTAAGTTGTGTCGTTGCAAAAGTTAAAGATATATTTAGTTAGGCTAATTATTAACAATGCTTGGTTCAATTTATCGCAAATAGTACGTATAAAATCGTAATGACACAGGATTGATATTGAATTAATCAAACAGCGGTGTATGATGTAGTGGCTTTCCTGATAGCTATTAGCTACCTGGAAAATCCATCAAAATGACCCTTGGAGATGCTTTTATGCTGCCGCATTTATTCGGAATAATAGTGAGTCCATCGAAGGAATGGATAAAAATTCGTGATGAAGAAACTACGCTTGGCAGGTTTCTCTTAAGCTACGTTCTAATTATGGCAGCCATTGCCCCCATATCGGGTTACATCGGAACAACAACATTCGGTTGGGAAATCGGCGCGCGCGAAGCCATTAAGTTGACGCATGAAAGTGCACTCACCATAGCCATCGCTTATTATATGGTGATGATAGCCGGTGTCATGATTATGGGGCAGGCGATTAACTGGATGGGGCATACCTATGGTTCCAAACAATCGTTAATGCGTTGTGTTCGTTTATCAGCCTATACGGTCACGCCCTTGTTCCTGATTGGCTTTGTCGAGTTGTTACCAATATTGTGGCTTAACTTTGTCATCGGTCTGCCAGCTTTGGCCTACACGGTAAAACTTTTGTATACCGGTCTTCCTATTATGATGGAAGTGGACGACGACCATGGCTTCCTGTTTTCCAGTGCGATTTTGTCTGTTGGTATGGTAGGGCTGGTGTTGATGATGGTGGGCATGGCTATCCTCTGGTTTAACGGATTTGCGCCTCATTTTGTGGATTAATATTGGTTGTTGAATTTATATTAAGCGAATGCATTGGTTTAGTTCAGTCGATGTTGTATGTAATTTAAAGTCATTTTAAAAATTTAAGCGGACGAATTTATGAACGATGAAACTATGACCTATGATTATTCCGTGGTGCGATTGTTTGCATTATCGACGATTGTTCTCGGTGTTCTTGGCATGATGATCGGTGTGCTCATCGCATCACAGATGGCTTGGCCAGTGCTCAATTTTGATACGCCGTGGTTGTCTTTCGGTCGCTTGCGTCCATTACATACCAACACCGTTATTTTTGGTTTTGGTGGTTCCGCGTTATTTGCGACTTCATATTATGTGGTGCAGCGCACCTGTCATACGCGTTTATTTGCCCCCGCACTGGCCAAGTTTACTTTCTATGGCTGGATGTTGACTATCGCTTGCGCGGCGATTACGCTACCACTGGGTTACACATCATCTAAAGAGTATGCTGAACTCGAATGGCCAATCGATATATTACTTACCATTGTCTGGTTATCTTATGCGGTGGTGTTTTT
>JAESSQ010000217.1 GCA_016764035.1 Gammaproteobacteria bacterium | reverse complement strand
GATGAATACCACGGCGATACCAGCAAAATGTTTTTTGTTGGCGAACCGCCTATTCGCGGTAAACGTGTAAGCGAAATAGCTCACCAATGCATGAAACTTGGTATCGAATTAGTTAGGCCTGGTACTTATCTGGGTGATATCGGACACGTTATTCAGCAGCACGCACAATCGAACAATTTTTCGGTGGTTAGAGAATATTGTGGTCATGGCATCGGCAAAGGTTTTCATGAAGACCCACAAGTATTGCATTATGGTAAAACCGGCACCGGTGTAAAACTGGAAGCTGGCATGATTTTCACTATAGAACCAATGATTAACGCTGGCAAACGCCACGTGAAATTACTCAATGATGACTGGACAGTCGTCACCAAAGATCACAGTTTATCTGCGCAATGGGAGCATACCATCCTGGTAACCAATGACGGTTATGATGTCTTAACGCAATGTGAAGGCGATGAAGTATAGTGTCTAATGCTAATAAACAAGTGAATCAAAATACTGCAGCAAAAGCTGTTGCCGACGTACTGGATTTTAAGCTTTTAAGCCAACAGCTTAATACCACCACCGCTGGTATCTCAACCAAATCTACGACACAGGATTTAATTACTAGCGAAGTCGTTAATCATCTAAAAGATGCTGTCACCTCGATAGATGAAGGCCTAAAGCAGCTATATCAAGCGGGTGCTGACGTCAATATAATCGTTTACGGTCGAGCTAATTTAACCGACCAGCTGATTGATGTTATCTACAGATATTTATTTAAAAATATCGATCAGGAAATAGCACTGATAGCCGTGGGCGGTTATGGCCGTGGTGAACTGCATCCAAAATCAGATATTGATTTAATGGTAATACTCGCTGAAAAAGAAAACCAGAACACAAAAGATCTTCTCGAAAAAATATTGATGCTGTTATGGGACATCCGACTTGAGATAGGCCATAGCGTTCGCACCATCGAAGAATGCATCGAAGAATCAACCAACGATATAACCGTAGCAACTAATATAATGGAAGCTAGATTATTGGCTGGTAGTGAACAACTTTTTGACCAAATGAAAGACCAAACCAGTGCCGACCACATCTGGGATTCGAAATCATTTTTTCAGGCAAAGCTTGAGGAACAAATCCAACGAAATAGAAAACTTAACAATACCGCATACAACCTCGAGCCAAATATTAAAGAAAGCTATGGCGGTTTACGCGACATTCAAATGATTGGCTGGGTAGCAAAACGGCACTTTAATGCAGGCAGTTTTTACGATTTAGTAAAACAAGGCTTTTTACTTGAAGACGAGTTAAACACACTGCTTGATGGCCAGCATTTATTATGGCGCATTCGATGTAGCCTGCATTATCTCGCGCAACGACGTGAAGACCGCCTGCTGTTTGATTACCAACGTGATTTGGCTCTAGAATTTGGCTTCAAAGAAAATAAAGAAAACCCAAAGAACGAAGCCATCGAACAATTCATGCAGCAATATTACCGTACTGTCATTGAACTTGAACGGCTAAACGAAATGCTATTGCAACATTTTAGCGAAGCGATAATTTACCAGGATGAAGATCAAGCAACCGAAATCATTAACAAAAACTTCCAGGTTAGAAATGGTTTTATTGAAACCAGTGATGCCATGCTCTTCAAAGAAGAGCCCTGCGCCATGCTAGAGATGTTTTTAATCTTGCAAGATTATCCGGATATACTAGGTGTTCGTGCGGACACCATTCGCCAGGTCAGAAAATACAAGTACCTGATTAATGACACTCTAAGACAATCAACGCAAGCCAAACAATTATTCATCAAGATTATGTTTCACTCGCGTGGTGTTACGCATGAAGTCAGACGAATGAATCGTTACGGCGTGCTTGCCGCTTATATACCAGCATTCGACTCTATTGTCGGCAGAATGCAATACGACCTGTTCCACGCTTTTACGGTTGACCAGCATACCTTATTTGTTATTAGAAATATGCGACGACTTTCCGTGCCTCATTTTTGTAACGAATTCCCACTGGCCAGTGGTATTTTTCATCATTTACCCACACCAGGATTATTAATACTCGCTGGCTTGTTTCATGACATCGCAAAAGGTCGTGAAGGTGATCATTCAGAAGTAGGTGCAGTCGATGCTAAAGAGTTCTGCACTGCACACGACTTTAACGAAAAAGACAGTGAACTTGTCAGCTGGCTAGTACAAAGTCACTTAATTATGTCTGACACAGCACAACGTAAAGACATTAGTGACCCTGGTGTAATCAATCAATTTGCCCAATACGTAAAAACACTCGAACGACTCGACCACCTGTATTTACTTACCATGTGCGATATTCGAGGAACCAATCCAAAACTGTGGAACGACTGGAAAGATAAATTACTTGCCGAACTCTACAATAAAACAGCGGCATGTCTTAACCGGGGAATCGACCAGGATCACACAAACCTGCAAAGCGACAGAGAAATTAACATACAGGAAATTCAAACAGACAGCCTGCGTCAGCTGGCATTGATAGGTATCGATTCCTATCAAACAAATAAGCTGTGGAACTCACTTAATGAAGAATATTTTCAGAGTCACACTCCGGGTGAGATTGTCTGGCACACGACGCTCATCGACGAGAGCAAGCAGAAAAAAACGGTCTACAAGCCTTTAATAAAAACGCGGATCGACCAAACGGGTAGCAGTATCGAACTTTTAATTTACATGAAAAGTCGAGAAAAAATATTCTATGACATCGTCACCGTACTCAACAACAGTGAGGTTGATATTGTTGAGGCACAAATAGTGAATACAAAAGATAATTACGCCTTAGAGACTTTTCGTTTAATACCCGGCAATGTCGACATCTCTGAATTATCTATTGCCGCAGAGCAGATTAATATTCGGCTTGAAAACATATTACTAAACGCCAGTGGCAATCATCCAACAACAATCAGCATCAGTAGAAAATACAAACACTTTTCATCTCCGACGACAATCGCCTTTAATGAGACCGAAGAAAAAAATACAACGCTTGTTAAAATAGAAACCATTAACCGATCTGGCGTTCTTGAAAACATCGCCAAAACCTTTGTAGATAACCAGATCGATATACTAAATGCGCGCATTATTACTGCCGGCGAAAAAGCTATCGATTACTTTATTGTTACTACATTAAATAACACGTCCCTGAACGTAGAACAACAAAACACCCTTAAACAACAATTGGAAAAGTTCCTTTAAATTATGACTGCCACATTAGATCTCGCAAAACAACTCATCAGCATCCCATCTGTTACACCCGACGACATGGGATGCCAAAAAATTATTGCCGACCGATTAAGTAACATAGGTTTTGCTATCGAAAACTTACGTTTTGGTGATGTCGACAACTTATGGGCACGCTACGGTACAAAATCACCTTTATTTGTATTTGCCGGTCACACAGATGTTGTGCCAACTGGCCCTGTAGAACAATGGAGCAGCGACCCTTTTACGCCGACTATTGTTAATGATGTAATGACCGCGCGCGGCACTGCCGATATGAAAAGCAGTATTGCTGCCATGGTTTGTGCCTGCGAGAATTTTTTCGAACATAACGACAGCATCGATGGCTCCATTGCTTTTTTAATTACCAGCGATGAAGAAGGCCCTGCAGTAAACGGCACCATAAAAGTCGTTGAGCACTTAAGCAAAAATAATGAAAAGATAGACTGGTGTTTAGTCGGTGAGCCTTCGAGCACGAATATACTCGGTGACGTTATTAAAAATGGACGCCGTGGT
>JAESSQ010000216.1 GCA_016764035.1 Gammaproteobacteria bacterium | reverse complement strand
GAAACGCTCAGTGCATACCTGGGAGAAAACAAATTTTATTTTGAAGAAGGTTGCTGGGAATTCGATGAGTCACATATTCAGCAGTTAAAGGCGATGGATGTGCAAATAATTACCGATCCTGATCGTTATTATGTATTGCTACAAACGGGTGATGAAACCCTCGATTATCGTCAAGCGGAGTCGAAATACAAAAATAGCCGTTGTATCGTTGAGCAGGGAGGGGATCATGCCTTTACCGACTTATCTCGTTATCTTAAGAAAATCATGCAATTTAGTCAGATTGACGTTTAACTAAAAAAGCCCATTTCTCTTTATAAATATCGTAATAGCTCAATATAGAAAATTAATTCTGTGCCTTACGCATAAAAGGTGGTTTAATTCTTAAATGAAAATGTTGAGCGATAGCGTAGGAATATAGTATGACACTTGGCCCATTGATGGTTGATCTTGTCGGCACAACGATTACCGAAACTGAAAAACATTTATTACTCAAGCCTGAAGTGGGTGGTGTAATTTTGTTTACACGTAACTTTGAGTCTGTCGAACAAATCACCAGGCTGGTTGATGACGTACACAACCTAAAATCGCCGAAATTGTTAGTCGCTGTTGACCACGAAGGTGGACGCGTACAACGTTTTCGGCAAGGCTTTAGTTGTATTCCAGCGGCAGCTGTATATGCAAAAATTGCCAAAAATGATATCGAATACGCACGGCGACTCGCTGAAGATGCAGGCTGGCTGATGGCGATCGAATTACGTGCTAGTGGTATTGATTTCAGTTTTGCTCCGGTACTGGATTTAGCGCATGGCTTAAGCGGTGTAATTGGTGACCGGGCCTTTCATAGCAAGCCTGTGATGGTTGCAACGTTAGCCTATGCTTTTATGCACGGCATGAATAAAGCGGGTATGAAGGCCGTTGGCAAGCATTTTCCGGGACATGGCGGCGTTGTCGAAGACTCTCATGTGGCTATGCCTGTCGATCATCGAGAACTTGATGAATTATTGCAAAGTGACATTATTCCCTTTGGCACAATGATAGAAAACAAATTGGCAGCAATTATGCCAGCCCATGTTATCTACGATAAAGTTGATGCTAAACCAGCGGGTTACTCATCATTCTGGATTGAAAATATCTTGCGCAAACGTTTTAATTTTCAGGGTGTGGTTTTCAGTGATGATCTATCCATGGAAGCTGCCGGCATAGTTGGTGGTTTTGGTGAACGTGCAGAGGCAGCCTTGTCAGCAGGTTGTGACATGGCATTAGTTTGTAATCATTTAGAAGGCGCGATAGAGGCCTCAGAGCACTTAAGCGGTTATACCAACCCAACGTCACAGCTACGATTAGTACGCATGCATGGTGAACATGATATTAACTGGGCGCAATTAAAGAAAGATGAAAACTGGCAGAAAATTTCTGCAAAAATTACAGCATTAAATGATTCTCCTGAATTCGAGATGGATATTTAATTTTAATAAGATGAATGACTTGCTGATGACTGATATAAATTTACCGCCGAATTGCAGTTTAATCTACAGTAATCAAGAAATAATCAATGCACTTAATCATTTGGCGGAAACATTAAATATAAAATTGGCAAATGATAACCCGGTTGTACTGTGTGTGATGCAGGGCGGTTTGTTATTTTCTGGCCAGTTGATTCCAAAATTAAACTGCATGTTAGAAATAGACTACATCCATGTTACGCGCTACAACAATAATACGTCGGGTGGCGATTTAGTATGGAAAGCGTACCCAGTTACATCGCTGAAAGATCGTAGCGTGTTGATACTTGATGATATTCTCGACCAGGGAAATACTCTGCAAGCAATCATTCAATATTGTGAACAGCAAGGTGCAGCTAAAATAATGACAGCCGTATTGTTACGTAAAAAGCATGATCGTTGTATTGATACAAACCTAACAGACAACGTTGCACTGACAGTTGAAGATAAATATGTTTTCGGATTTGGTATGGACTATAACGGTCAATATCGGCAACTCGATTCGATATATGCACTGGATGATTAATTAATGCTGTCCTTCTTACAGAACTGTAATCATGGCGGAATAAAAGCGTGAAACTTGCGATTATTGGTGGCAGTTTGCTCAAACAATTAAGTGGTTTTGTTTCAGTATCAGAAAAGCAGATGAAAACACCTTTCGGTGTACCTTCAGATAAGCTTATCAGTGGAAAAATTCATGGTGTCGATGTGGTGTATTTAAATCGTCATGGCCATTCGCATCATCTTGCGCCGCATAAAATTAATTATCGAGCAAATATGTATGCGCTGAAAAAACTCGACGTTACACATATTATTGCTTTGACTGCCGTAGGCGGTATTTCAAAAAACATGTCACCGATGACATGGGTAGTACCCAATCAATTGATTGATTACACCTATAACCGCATGCATACCTATCACGATGAAGCTGATGTGCAACATATCGATTTTAGCTATCCCTTTAATCTGTCTTTAAGAGAAAAGTTAATTTCAACGCTTGATACAATGAATTGCCAATATCCAACACAAGCTACATATGGCGTAACACAGGGGCCACGTTTAGAGACCATTGCAGAAATTAAACGTATGCAAAATGATGGTTGCGATATTGTAGGCATGACGGCGATGCCTGAAGCTGCACTGGCACGAGAGCTGGATATGCATTACGCGACATTATCGTTAGTCGTCAATTGGGCAGCGGGAAAATCAGATAATGTAACAAGAGAGGGTTTAGCGGCTGAGGCTGAGGTGATTTCTATGGAAGAAATTTATCAACGCGTAGAGCAAGGTAGTGAAATCGCTGAAACTGTTATTACAAAATTTATTTTGTCGCTAAATCAAGGGTAATTTTTTTCGTTGTTTTATCAATATTCGTCAATGCGTAATCATTAAAATCGACCAAGAATTTTTTCACACTCGATAACATAGGCTTTTCGCCCAAACAAAAATTGCCAGCGTGAGCCTCCGCATTGGTTCCATAATACTGCTGATCGAATGCCTGCGAGCAATAGAGCACGTATTTTATTGGCGTTGACTTTATTGTTAAGGTGCGGCTGTTCACCATTGACGATAATTTTTTGCCCAAGGGTACTGATCGAGTCCTGATATAACTGACCAAGCTTGGCAAACGTGTTTTCATGATTAAGTGAAAAGAAATTAAACTGGGATTCTATTGCATTAAGTCGTTTACTAATATCGTCTAGCATCGCTTTGTTATGCGCCAGTTTTTTTTGCAGCATAACCAGCGAGACGACGTATTTTGTTATCTCTATATCTCGTTCACCACTCTGACTGAGGTGTCGATATAAGATTTTGACACCATGATTTACGCCAGCAACGCTGCCAAAAACATCCTCAACATTTTCGGCATCGAAGCGAAAAAGTGTTTCGATACTGGATTCTATATGCGCACTGTTAGCAATGCCCTTGTTGGCTATCTGTTTTACAAGTGAAGCTGTTTGATAAATACCGGCTAGTGCCAGAGTTTGGTCATGTTTATTGTGAATCATAATTTCTTTGAAATTATTCCCTGTACATTGTTTCTATAATACCACCACCCAGGCAGACGTCATCTTGGTACAAAACGATGGATTGTCCCGGAGTGATTGCGCGCTGAGGTTCGTCAAAATGCACGATATATTTATTCTCGTCGACCATGTTAAGTTCACACGCCTGATCACTTTGTCGATAACGTATTTTTGCGGTTAATTGTTTATTTATCTGACTGGTTTCCGGTTTTGTTCCACTGATCCAGTTTATAGCACCGGATTCAAGTACATTGTGGAACATCGCTGGATGGTTATGTCCCTGTGCAACCCGTAAAACATTGTTGGTTAGGTCTTTATCTACAACATACCATGGCTCTTCATCGGCATATTTAAGGCCGCCTATGCCCTGACCTTTACGCTGGCCTAATGTGTAATACATCAAACCCTTATGCGTGCCGATAGGCTCATCATTCGTGGTACGAATTTCACCGGGATTAGCCGGTAAAAATTCTTCGAGAAATGTACTAAAACGTCTTTCCCCGATAAAGCAGATGCCGGTGCTGTCTTTTTTATCGTGTGTGACAAGGTGATTGTTTTTAGCCATGTCACGGATGGCGGATTTGTCATATTCGCCGACGGGAAACAGGGCGTGTGATAGCTGATATTGATTTAAGGCATGTAAAAAATAGCTCTGATCTTTGTTGCTGTCTAAACCACGTAATAATTGCGTGTGGTTATTATCAATATCGGTGCGAACATAATGCCCGGTTGCAATCTGGTCTGCACCCAGTGTTTGTGCATGTTCTAAAAATGCGCGAAATTTAATTTCCTTGTTGCAGAGAATGTCGGGATTGGGTGTGCGACCTGCGCTGTATTCATCGAGGAAGTGTTGAAAAACCCGATCCCAGTATTCGTGGGAAAAATTGATGGTGTGTAATGGAATACCCAGTGTCGCGCAGATGGCGCGGGCATCCTTTAGATCGACAGCGGCAGCACAATAATCTTTATCGTCATCTTCTTCCCAATTTTTCATGAACAGACCTTCGACTTGATAGCCCTGTTCGAGAAGTAATAAGGCAGCGACTGACGAATCGACACCGCCCGACATACCGACGATTATTTTCTTTTTCGTCATGATGCTACGTCTATTAACATGTCTAATGGAAAACGCTTACCCGCAAGGTAATCGTCGATACAGTTAATTACCATCGGGCTACGTAATGTTTGTTTTTTCTTGATAAGTTCGTCGCGTGTTCTCCATACGGCTGCTTGTATGCCATCATCAAGCGCTTGTGTTGGATTATGGTTATCGCACGAGCCACAAAAGGTGACACGAAGAAAACTTTCGCCATTCTCCGGGTGCTTCCATAGATAGATACCGGTGATAGCCTCAGGTATAAATTGCCAGGCAGTTTCTTCTTGTGTTTCACGAATAACGGCATCGATCAAGCTTTCGTCAGGGTCAAGATGCCCTGCTGGTTGATTGATGACAAGTTTGCCACCTGCCATTTCTTCGACCATGAGAAAACGACCTTCACGTTCGATAATAGCGGCGACTGTAGCATGAGGTTTCCAGACCATGATTTATTTTTTTGATTTATAAAGGTGACGTCGTTTAGTGCGACGAGTTATGACTAAATAGCGCCAAAGACCAGAGACTATCGCATAACCAAGTAAGCTACTGGATATTGCAAGCGTTAAACAGCCGACTAAAAAGGGTTTCCAGATAGCTGCCAGCTCGTTGAGTAACCAATCAAAGGTCAGTTCAAAATTGAAATCGGTTATTGGTTCGCCAACAATCCAGGTACCAACGATATAGGCGCAATAAAACATCGGTGGAATGGTAATTGGGTTAGTAAGCCAGACGATGCTGACTGACAGTGGTAAATTGGTGCCTGCCCAGATTGCTGTACCAGCAGCGAGAAGCATTTGAAAGGGGATGGGCATCCAGGCGAAAAAAAGGCCAACGGCAAAAGCGCCTGCAACAGAACGACGGTTTAGGTGCCACAGATTT
>JAESSQ010000215.1 GCA_016764035.1 Gammaproteobacteria bacterium | reverse complement strand
CATTTTGCTATAAATCGAAATGCCGTTGCCATGTTTGCAGGTTTTTTAGGATATTTGGTATGCAGTTGTTCCAACAACCAACAAAATGCCCATTCACTATCTGTTGTTCCAATAGGTGAACATTGATGAAGGGGTAACGATTTTTTAAACCCTGGCATCTGGCCATTATGCGCGTATGTCCAATTGCGCCCCCAGACTTCTCGAGTAAAAGGATGCGTATTCTCCAGACAAACCACGCCACTGTTTGCCTGGCGTATATGACTAACAACAGCACAGGACTTTATCGGGTAAGACTTTACTAATCGTGCAATTTTGGACGTAGCACTGGGCAGAGAATCTTTAAAACTTCGGCAGCCTTTACCTTCATAAAAAGTAATACCCCAGCCATCGATATGCGGCCCGGTATTACCCCCTCTTTCCAACAGCCCCGAAAAGCTAAAACAGATGTCTGTTGGTACATTGGCAGACATGCCGAGTAATTCACACAAACTAGTTTCTCCAATTCGACTAACAAATCATATTATTAACTACGCGTACTTAAAACGAAACATCTAAACAGGGTATTTTTTATTGCATACCGATTTAAAAAATTAATTAAGATGGCTTAACCACCACTCTATATCGTGGCTTAGTATTCGCTTTTTCATTAACATCCGTTACGGTGGGTGTTTCTGGCACAATTCGATATTCAAAACGACAGCCCATGGCTTTTGCCGTTTTTTCCATCAACTTCAACGTAACCGCGCCTCTGGCCTCATCTTTTTCCAACACAGAAACACGCGCCGCACTCACCTGCATACGCTCAGCTAACTGAAAGCCTTTTAAACCCTGTTGTATTCGCATACTACGAATTGTGTCGAAATTACTCATCATGCATAATATTAATATATACGTTAATTATTAATATATACATTAATAAAATGAAAAACACAAGAAAAAAACTCAATGTCACCACTGAGCTTATAATTGATTCGCCTCAAAACAACACTTCACAGCAAGCTAGCCAAATAAAATAAATATTCGACGAAAGTACCACTTAACAACAGGTATTCAATGCAACAACACTTACCCCAGCTGCGGAACCACAGCTCGCCTTAATGGTTTTATTGCCAGAAAAATAAGAAGAAATGCACTTAACCAGGCAATCGTACCGGGTAACATCGTGTGCGCATCTCCTAACTGCGCTTCTATTTGCCATTGTTGCGTTTCCAGTAGCCACTCCAACAACAAACCCATACATAAACTTAATACGGACAAACCAGCCAGATACACCATCGTTACTTTTAAACCTAGCTCCTGTTTGAGCAGAGCAAAACTGGCAATGTTGGTTGCAGGGCCTACCAGTAAAAACACCAGTACTGCACCCGGTGAAACACCTGCAAGCAATAAACCCGCCGCCACTGGTGTAGAGGCAACGGCGCAGATATACATCGGTATGCCTACCACTAACATCACAAGCATGGCAGTAAACCCTTGACCCCATTGTGCTAACCAGTCAGGCGGAATAAAGGTCATCATCACACCCGCGAGTACGATACCAATCGCCATCCATTTTGCAATATCATCCAACATCTCGGCGCCGGCATAAGACAAAACTTGCATCAATCGATTTTTATCACTCGTCGTTTCGTTTTCAGCGCAACAATCCGCCTCATTAGCTTTAACTTCAGCTTCACAGCAAGCGCTTGCTGCTAGTTCTTGCGCTGGTGTGACGCTGTTATTGACAGAAGAGCAGCAACTCGTCACAGCGCCCTCTCTCTTAGACTCAACCCTATTTGACGGCACGCTGACCTCGTCGTTAACCAATGTCGTAAGCAAACCCGTACCGATTGCATTCACCAGAGCAGCAACAGGACGAAAAATTGCCATCACCGGCCCCATCAAGGCATAGGTAACAGCAACTGAATCTACACTGGTTTCAGGTGTTGATATTAAAAAAGAAACAGTTGCTTCTTTCGATGCGCCAGCACGATGCAAACCAATTGCTGCTGGCAATACACCGCAAGAACAAAGTGGCAGTGGCGCACCAAAAAGTGCCGCACGAGAGATCGCACCAATGCCTCGTCCGCCGACCCAACGCAGCATCGTGTCTTCGGCAATAAATGACTTGATAACGCCCGCTGCCAACAAACCTATCAACAGCCAAAACGCGGTTTCAAGGAAAACTAGCCAAATATTACTGATCAGCTCAACGAGCATAAACACTATCCTTTAATAAAATATATTATGATTATATAGTATCTTAACTTTACACAATGTAACGGCAATTTATAAAAAAACAACCTGTCGTATTTAATGGAAAAACAATGCTGAATATATTCCCTTTTTTGTTAGTCATCGCCAACATGCAGGTGGTACAACCTGTTTTTGTTATCACACCGGATATTGAAATCGAGTTCACGCCACGAACCCCCAATCAGATGACGTCATTTTACGAAGCGCGCGGTTTCCCAGAAGCTATGCTAAATGTTCTAAAACAACAATGCTATATAACTGTTGGTATAACCAATTTAAGCAATCAGAAAATATGGCTGGATTTATCACAGTGGACATTCTCTGCCTCTGGAAAAAAATTACCACGTGAACATCGCGACCACTGGAAAAAACGTTGGCAAGACATGGATATGCCGCTTAATAAACAATCAACGTTTCGTTGGACACTTATTCCCGAAAACCTTGATTACCTACCGGGAGAACACGAAGGCGGAAATTTAATATTGCCTTTTAGCGATAAAGCCATCACCCTGCATGCAAGCTTTGCCACCGGTGAACATAAACAGGGAGAGAGAATAACCATCACCACCGATAAGCTTTTCTGTGCAGAGGACGCACCATGAGCGCACTATTCAACGCTATGAAACAATTATTATTTGTCATGACAATATTGTTTTCGACATTAGTAAATGCTGACTCAGTTAATACAAACCCACCCTTTGGCATTCGAAACTATGATATTGGTAACGCTCCCGATTTCACCCTACTGGATATCGATGACAAAGCTTTTACCTTGAGCGAGACAAGAGGTCACTGGATTTTTTTACATTTTTGGGCAAGCTGGTGCGGCCCATGCCGCGAAGAAATGCCGACCATTCAGAAACTTGCTGATATCCTTCAAAAGGAAAATTTAAAAATAATTATGGTCAATACGGCCGAAGATGAAGACACTATCTTTGAGTTTTTAGCCGCGATTGATGTCGACCTTACTAATTTAATGGACGCAGATGGTTTGGTGACAGAAACCTGGAAACCGCGCGGATTACCAACCACCTTTTTAATCAACCCAAAAGGCGAGATAAAATATCAGGCAATCGGTGGACGTGAATGGGATAAACCTGAATATATCAAGTTTCTTAAACAGTTGGTTCGATAAATCTTGTCAGTTTTAAATGGGCCAAACCCATCATAAGCGAACCTTAGCTTTTATTTTCTAACAGAAAGATAACGGCGGCGGGTTTAACTGGTCGACGTAACACTTTATTCTTCATAGCAAAGAAGGAGTGTTGTTTATGAAATACAGAACTCGAACATTTTACACTGAAGAGCAAAAGTCCTTGATGTGGGATTGATAAAAAAAAGGTAAGTCACCACTTTCCAATCCCGCGCTAACTTCAATTTAAGTCATGACACCAAAGCGAAATGCCTTAGGGTTTCGATTTCCTTTTTGCGGACCGTTTGATCCATTTTTATGCGAAAGCTTAACGTTTTTGGCAATAAGTCCCTGTTTATTTGTGTGACATTCAAATTCAACCGTTGCGCCTACTTTCAAAAATTGACAATTAACAAGCTCAGCCTTGCGTACCATTATGTCTGGACCTCCTCCGTTATCGAGAAACCCAGAGTCCTTATCACGGAACCATTTCTTAACTACTGTTTGCAAAACTTCACCTCTAATTTGATACTCATCACTATACCTTTTTTAAGTCAACGACGACCCTTGCCACCTTTTTT